>CALGEI010000150.1 GCA_937881575.1 uncultured Flavobacteriales bacterium
CTCCTCCTTCGGTGCGTATCTCCTGGCAGCCGCAGTCAGCATATTCTTCCTCTTGCTGTCCGTAGGTATGGGGTGGGCAGAGAGACTCGTTTCTCATTTTGTTGGACGTCCCGTCCTTGCGCTGACTGGCGCGGCATTCTTCACTATGCTGGCGCTTACAGCCGCACCTTCGGCCCCGCCAGTGGACCACACCCTCAGGGGTGGGGCCGACCGCGACTGATTATGACGTTACTGGTCCTCATCGCCTTCTTCCTGGGCTCCGCCAACGCGGACTGTCGTCCTCCAAGCGTCCTTCCCAGCACCTATTGCTTCCTGGGAGCGACAATGACGAGCGACACAGCAGTGCTGTACGAGTGGTGTGCTGACTGCGGCACTAACCGGTTCGTGACAAACGACATCAACGATTTTATTCCCAGTACAATCAATTACTCGGAAACCAATGTTGCTGTCGGGGGCGGCACTGTCACCTCACCGTGCACGGGCACAGTCATGGTCAAAAGCTTAGACTACGGCCACGTCATCAAATGCACAGACGTTCTTTACCTTCCAAAATGCGCAAAGAAGCTCATGCCAGCTTCTCAATTCCTACAAAAAGGCTGCACCATGAGTCTAGCAGAAGGCGAAGTACACCTCATCGACAAAGCAAAAGGACCTATCCTATCCGGAAAGGAGTTCGATGGCTTATTCTTCTATCACGCACAAACGATTCGACCGGACAGCCTCAATTCAGCAAAGCCTCAAATCAAACCGCAACCCGTCCAGTCTCAAACATTATTTGGAGTGGAAATCGGCAAAATCACCGCCAACTCCACAGATTTCGCCAAGAAATTGTATGAAACACACATTGCCTTCGGGCATCTTGCCTTCCCAAAGCTCCGCAAGAAGCTCGGACTCAAACCGGGAGAAGACCCAGAATGCCCAGCATGCGTCATTGCTAATCAGCGACAAGCTCCTCTATCTGACCATGCCCACACTCGATCTTCCCGAATATGTCATCGAATGTGGCTCGATTTGGGCTTCACAGCAGGGTCAAGATTCATGTTCCAACTCTATGTGGATGATTACACCCGGGAATCATTTATCGACGTCATTGAATCGAAGACTGAAGTCCTGCCAAGGTGGAACGAACTGAAGGGCCATTTAGAAAACGACTATCAACCCTGGAAGTTCGCCTACACCAAAACAGACTCGGAAGCCATCTACTGGACGCCAGCCTGGGAACAGCACTACAGAGACAACAACATTATCCACGAATTCAGTAGCCCCTACAAGCACGGCCAACTGGGAGTTGTTGAGCGCGCCATGCAGTCAATTGGAGTACCATTCCGCGCCATGATGCTCACCGGGAACGCCCCAGAAAAACATATTCCCCATGCTTTAAGGTTCGCCAACATCATCCGCAACAACTCCCCCACCAAAGCCAACAAAGGAATGACTCCCTTGGAGAAGAAAGCTGGAAAGAAGCTTCCAATCAATCGGCGTCTTCTCAGGGCCCCAATATTTTGTCTCTGTTTTGCTTTTGTTTACGAGGACCAACGGGCCAAACATGGAAGGCGCGGCGTTGCGTGTGTTTACCTTGGATACGACCCTGTGAACAACACATACCTGGTTATGGATTGGGCAACACAGGGGGAGTATTATTGCGCCGACGTCGAATTCTTTCCAACCGTCTTTCCATACCGAGCGAATCCCCAAACAATCGTGGGTTCGATTAATCGGTACGACGACTTGGCGCCCCACTGCACCGATCTGATGCCAGAACACGAAAATGTTCAGATTCGAGAATCAGCACGTCAAAAGGGATACAGATTCAGCGGAGGAGTTCCGATTGCAAACATCCCTGACGTTGACGTCCCTCCTGGAGATCTAGCACGACCCAGCGATTTTCCTGCTTCACGATTGGGGACCTGACCCACTGACCTGGGAAGAGGCCATGTCAATGCACCATGCCGATCAATGGATTGCTGCAGATCTGATTGAGAGGGAACAATTCAAATAGCTCAAAGTGTTCGACGTGGTTCATCGGGGTCAGGCCACTAGTCGGGGCAAACGAATCTTCAAATACAAGGAAGTATTCAAGCGAAAGTTTAACCCCCCAGATGAAGTCAATCCTAACGGTTCCCTTGACAAGCACAAGTTTAGATTGACCGCCGCTTACACTAGAATGCTAACTGAAGGCATTGACTATCAGGAGAAGATTGAA
>CALGEI010000151.1 GCA_937881575.1 uncultured Flavobacteriales bacterium
GCAGCAATTCCCCCAATCGGTTGCGCACCGCTCGCGTGACTTGTTTGCCACGGCCGATAAAATCGTTGAGCGTCGTCGCTTCAAAATCCGCATGCTCGCAGCCGAGGGCATCAAGCAAGCCCAAGGCCGACACTTCGGTCAGATCTAGAATGTGCTCACCAATGGCCACTCCGGGACGCGCACTGCGGTCCGCCGTGGAAAAGATGCCAAACGGCAAGTTTTGAATGGGGAAGTCGGAGTCGGCGGGGACTTGGACCCAACTGGTCAATTCAGGGTTGTTCACTTCAAACATGTCCGCAAGTTACGGAGGCAAGGACGGTTGACTTGCCAAGGATTTGTCCGAAATTAGCTCCATGTCCAGTCCCGCTATTGATCTCGAAGCAGAGAAAAAAGAAATCCTTCGGAGGTACCGGGGTTTGCTTCGTGCGGCGGTGCACAGCAAATCCACCAAGGACCGGAAGGCGATTCGGAAGGCGTTTGACATCTCTCTGGAGGCGCACAAGGACATGCGACGCAAAAGTGGAGAGCCGTACATCTACCATCCGATCAGCGTGGCCCGCGTGGTTGCGGAAGAATTGGGGCTGGATACGACGGCCATCGTCTGTGCCTTGTTGCACGACACCGTGGAGGACACCTATTTGACGCTGGACGATGTGGAGCAGTTGTTTGGTCCCCGCGAGCGGAATATCGTGGATGGGTTGACCAAAATGTCAGGAGTGTTTGACCCCGGCACAAGCGCGCAAGCGGAGAATTTTCGGAAGATGCTCTTGACGCTGAGCGATGATGTGCGGGTGATTTTGATCAAACTCGCCGATCGTCTGGACAACATGCGCACGCTCGACCACATGCGCCCGGACAAGCAGCAAAAGATTGCGAGTGAAACCTTGTTCATGTACGCCCCGCTGGCCCATCGCTTGGGGCTGTACGGCATGAAAACGGAATTGGAAGACCTTTCTTTGAAATACAAAGAGCCGGAAGACTTCCAAGCCATTGAGTCCAAATTGCGCAAAGGAAAAGCCGTGCGCACGCGGTTTATCAATGCCTTTACCTTGCCCATTCGCCGGGCATTGGATGCGTCAGGATTGACCTATGAAATCTTGGGGCGACCCAAGAGCGTGTACAGCATCTGGATGAAGATGCAAAAACAGCGCGTGAGCTTCGAGGAGGTGTACGATGTGTTTGCCATTCGGGTCATCATCGACTCCCCCATCGAACGGGAAAAAGCCGACGCGTGGCGGACCTATAGCATTGTATCGGACTTCTACCAGCCCAATCCCGATCGCCTGCGCGACTGGATCAGTTTGCCCAAAGCCAACGGCTATGAAAGTCTCCACACGACCGTCATGTCTCCCTCAGGGAAATGGGTCGAAGTGCAGATCCGATCCAAGCGGATGAATGAGATTGCAGAGAAGGGGTTGGCAGCGCATTGGCGCTACAAACACGATGATACGTCCGATGCCGCTCGCAGCGCATCCGACAACCTCAATACTTGGTTGACCCAAATCCGAGAGATGCTCGAGAGCGGCGAGGAGGACGCGTTGGACTTCATTGACGAGTTCAAACTCAACCTCCACAGTGAGGAAATCTTTGTCTTTACGCCCAATGGCGACCTCTTCTCATTGCCCAAAGGCGCCACAACGCTCGACTTTGCATTCCGCGTGCACACCCAAATCGGATCGCGGTGCATCGGTGCCAAGGTCAACCACAAATTGGTTCCCCTATCCCATCCGCTCAACAGCGGTGATCAGGTGGAAATCATCACGTCGCGCAAGCAGAAGCCTAAAGAGGATTGGCTCAAGTATGTGATCACGGCCAGTGCCCGATCCAAAATTCGCCATGTCTTGCGCGAGGAAGAACGCGCCATCGCCAGCGACGGCAAGGAGAAGCTGCGCAAGTGGATGCGCCGCAAGGAGTTGGAATTCTCTTCAACCAATATCGATTCCTTGATCAAACGCTTGCGCCACGACAGTCCACATGCCTTGTTGATGCGCATTGCGACGGGTGAATTGGAATTGGATCGGCTGGGAGGATTTACGGTGGTGAAAGGGAAATTTGTGTGGACGCGTGCGAAGAAAACGCCGGCTCCCACGTTACTCACATCAAAGGATGCGATCGCAGACCCGCCCGAGAAAGGCGACGTTTTGCTCATCGGGGAAGGCCTGCAAAAAATCGATTACTCCCACGCCACGTGTTGCAATCCAATCCCGGGCGATCCGGTGTTCGGATTCGTCATGGTGAGCGGCGGCATCAAGGTGCACCGACAAAACTGCTCCAACGCCACCAACCTCCTCTCAAAGTACGCGTACCGCGTCATCAAAGCCCAGTGGTCCTCCCGTTCCGCCGAACAATTCGA
>CALGEI010000152.1 GCA_937881575.1 uncultured Flavobacteriales bacterium
GGGTACGGGTATGGGTATGGGTATGGGTATGGGTATGGGTATGGGTATGGGTATGGCGGTGCCAAATACGGCGACGAACCCGAAGCTCAGTCGTAACCTCTCGTTGTTAACACCGTGCAACAAACAACGTAAAACAAGCGTCTTGTAATCATGGTATCAATGCATTGTATTTTTGCTTAGCATGATTTCAACACGTTCACTCTTCCTTTTGGGGCTCTTCGTCGGTGCGAACCACCTTCTGCTGGGGCAGTTGCAATCCGATATGATGTGCGTCGAAGTCAATCAAGCGGGCAATGCGACTGTCAATTGGACGCAGACTGTTGACCCTGTTGGAGTCTTCGAATCCTATACACTGCACATTTTTGAACCTTCGGCGGGGTTGGTATTGGATACCTATCTCATCGACAACCCAACAGATCCGGCAAATCCCGGTTTTGTCAATACTACGTACAATGCCAACACGACGGAGCTCTGCTATTTCGTCGTGACCGAGGGCCCGATGGGCGTTTTCGGAACCTCGAGTGATACGCTCTGCAGCATTCACTTGACCGCAGAACCCTCCCTAACGCCTGGGATGGCTTCATTGGACTTCAATAGCCCCCGTTTAGCGAGCGCCGAAACGGAGGGGGGTGATATGGAAATCCAACTGGAAGATGACGCGGGCGTTTGGAATACCATCACCTCCATTGAAGACAACGGGGGCATGATGAGCTACGAGTATGAAGTAGAGGATTGCAGCGGAGATTTGAATTTTCGCATTTTCAAGAGCAACCCCTATTCTGATTGCGACCAAAAATCAAATCAAGCGGGCTCTTCCATCAGTGACGAGCTGGACCCGGATCCGCCGGTCATTTCATACATCAATGTTGACAGCCTCTCACAATTGGTGGTGATCCACTGGGAGCCCAGTGCAGCAAATGACCTCGCAGGCTACATCATCTATCGGTGCAACGGCGGGTTTCAAATGGCCATCGACACGGTGTATTCAACCTGGACCACATATTACCTTGACGTCAATTCGAACACGCAATCTTCCATTGATTCATACAACGTTGCAGCGTTCGACTCGTGCTTCGTCAACAATGAGCCCGACCCTGGAGCCGCCGGCGCCTTTTGCGCGAGCTCCGTCCACTTGAACGCGAGCCGGTTGCCTTGCTCCGATGAGGCCTATTTAAACTGGACCGGTGGATTCAACATCAGTGAAGAGATTTTCGGATATTCCGTTTGGGCAACCGAAGAGTCTCCAACGGGGAGCGGCAACTGGGGCAACGGGTTCATGTTGGCCTCACTGGACGCTTCAGCTGATTCCTATACCCATGAAGGAGCCACCTTCGGATCCACATTTCGCTATGAAATTCTAGCTTCAGCCACTTCCGGCACCACCATACGCTCCAATCAACGTTCTCTGGACTTCTCTTACCCCGGCGCTCCCGAATTCACGTCCCTCAGACGCGCTTCTGTTCCAGATAGTGGAGGAGTCAGTCTTCTTGTTGATTTGGACCCCAATTCAGAGGAGGTGCATACGTATGTTCTTCAGCGAAAACGTGCCGTCGACGATTCCTTCTTTGACTTTGACGCGCAAGAAGGCATTGGAGGCCTCACTCTCCAATTCTCAGATCTAGATGCTGCCTCCGACGAGATGAGTTATGCCTACCGGGTGCGCGTTGAGAATTATTGTGGCGATTCTGTTGGTCTTTCTAACACAGCTCAAACCGTCTATTTGCAAGGAATTTCAGACACACAGCTCCTGAAAAACACACTCCAATGGACGCCTTACGCCGATTTTCCTGGCAGCACCTCAGGCTATCGGATATACCGGCGCAATCAACAAGGTGCTGCCATCGAATTGATCGGTGAAGTGCCACCGCAAGTTTCGATTTGGGAAGACGATGTCAGCAACCTGTTATACAGCCCTGGCGACTTTTGCTACTTGGTGGAAGCACGAGATTCGGAAAGCGGCCCTTCGGGCGGTGTGAATTATGCGCTCTCCAACGAGATGTGTTTAACCCAAACACCTGTTTTGTGGGTGCCGAACGCCTTTTTGAGAGGAGGTTACAATGACGTCTTTATGCCCGTTGTAAGCTTTGCTGACTTTGACCAGTACCGCATGGAAATACACAATCGGTGGGGCGATGTCATTTTCTCTTCGGACCAAGTGGGATTTGGCTGGGATGGCCTGCACAATGGGAACCCTGCTCCTGAAGGCAGCTACGGCTATTTCATCTCCATTCGAGACGGCGCAGGCCGCATCTATGAGACGACTGGGTTGGTTCACTTGCTTGTTGGTGAATAACCCTTGAACAGCAGGCGATTGCGACCGGCAATTCATTAACTTTGTCCGAATCGTTGCACGACTGGTCGTGCTTCGGCAATCACGATTCAACTGCCCACCATGGCCACCACTGCTGAAAACCCGAAGATCATCGGAGAAGGTTTGACCTATGATGATGTCTTGCTCGTCCCTGCCTATTCTGAAGTGCTCCCGAGAGACGTCCAATTGGGCAGTCCATTCTCGCGGAACATCACACTGAACACACCGGTAATTTCGGCCGCTATGGATACGGTCACGGGCAGTGCAATGGCCATCGCCATGGCCCGTCAGGGCGGAATTGGTGTGATTCACAAAAACATGACCATCGCTCAACAAGCGTCCGAGGTCAGAAAGGTCAAACGCTCTGAAAGCGGAATGATCCAGGACCCGATTACTTTGTTGAAAGAATCAACGGTAAGCGACGCCTTATCCATCATGCGTGAGCACAGCATCGGAGGGATCCCGGTAGTGGATGCCCATGGCAAACTCGTGGGAATCGTAACCAATCGGGATTTGCGGTTCGAAAAGAATTTCACACGCCCTATCAGCGAAGTCATGACGGCTCAAGGGCTCATCGTGACTCAAAATGGGAAGGACTTTGCGATGGCGGAAGAGTTGTTGCGTGAGCACCGCATTGAAAAGCTGCCTGTCGTTGATGCCAGCAACCATCTCATCGGACTGATCACCTACCGCGACATCATTAAATTGAGCGAATTCCCCAATTCGTGCAAAGATCAATTCGGACGACTGCGCGTTGCCGCCGCTGTCGGGGTCACATCCGATACTGACGAACGTGTCGAAGCGTTGGTCAAATCAGGCGTTGATGCCGTGATCATCGATACGGCACATGGCCACAGTCGCGGTGTCCTCGACACGCTCAAGCGCGTGAAAGAAAAATTCAGCACCATTGACGTCGTGTGTGGAAACATCGCCACGGCGGCCGCGGCACTCGCTTTGGTTGAAGCCGGTGCAGATGCCGTTAAAGTGGGCATTGGACCGGGCTCGATTTGCACCACGCGGATCATCGCTGGTGTTGGCTTCCCACAATTGGGAGCTGTCATGGACGTAGCTGAGGCCCTTCAAGGCTCAGGAGTTCCTGTCATAGCCGATGGAGGGATTCGCTTTACGGGAGACATCGTCAAAGGCATTGCCGGAGGAGGTGACACCGTCATGATTGGTTCCATGTTAGCCGGCACTCAAGAAAGTCCAGGTGAAACCATTATCTACGAAGGACGCCAATTCAAAACGTACCGTGGCATGGGAAGCTTGGAAGCCATGCAACATGGCTCGAAAGACCGCTACTTTCAAGACGCCGAAGAAGACTTGAAAAAATTGGTGCCCGAAGGTATTTCTGGCCGGGTCCCCTATAAGGGTACGGTGAGCGAAGTCATGCACCAAGTCATCGGCGGCCTGCGCGCTGGCATGGGATATTGCGGCGCTCCTGACATTGCCACTTTGCAGCAAGCTCGATTTGTTCGCATCACCTCGGCAGGTGTAAAAGAAAGCCACCCTCATGATGTGATGATTACGCGTGAAGCGCCGAATTATAGCATCCGATAAATTCATAGACTCACGTTCAAGATTTGAAACCATTCGCATGAAAACCATTTGTAACCTGTTTGTTTGTTGCTTCTTGTTCTCTCCGCTCGCCATCTTCGCTCAAGAAAACGTCGCAGCAGAAGCTTCTAAAATTGTACTCACAGTTGGCGATGAAGCCGTGACGCTCGATGACTTCGAGCACATCTTCATGAAAAACAACCGGGACAGCGTCGTATCCGTCGCTTCACTGGATGAATACATGGAGTTGTTCATCCGATTCAAATTAAAGGTGCAAGCCGCAGAAGCCCTGGGTATGGACACCGTCGCGACTTTCCAGCGCGAGTTGGCCGGTTACCGAACGCAATTGGCTCGGCCCTACATGACCAACAATGAACTGCTACAGGACCTCGTGGTGCAAGCCTGGGAGCGCAAACAAGAAGAGGTCAACGCGCGGCATATTCTGATTTCATGTGGAATCGAGGCTGCTCCATCGGACACCCTCAAGGCCTGGAATCGAGCGAACGCGCTGCGCACCCGAATCGTCAATGGCGAAGACTTTGTTGACGTTGCCCGATCCAAGGGCGGTTCTGATGACCCGAGTGTCAAAGACAATGGTGGTGACCTCGGTTGGTTTTCCGCATTTCAAATGGTTTACCCTTTTGAAGAAGCGGCCTATACAACGGAGGTTGGAAACATCAGTTCCATCGTCAGAACACGCTACGGCTACCACTTCTTGGAAGTGACAGGAAGACGAGATGCCCGTGGTGAAGTCCGCGCTGCTCACATCATGATTCGATTGAAAGAAGAATCTGATGTCGATGCTTCCACCAAAAGCGAAGCGAAAATTGGTCAAATCTATGATCTCCTGCGCAAGGGAATTCCATGGGAGGAATTGGCTTTGAAAATGTCTGAAGACGCGAGCACTTCAAGCAAAGGAGGCGAACTTCCTTGGTTTGGAACAGGTAAAATGGTCGAAGCTTTTGAAGACGCTGCTTTCGGGCTGACCGAAGACGGACAAATTTCAGAGCCATTTCAAACGTCCTATGGTTGGCACATTGTGAAACGACTCGAATTCAAAGCGCCGCCTTCATTTGAAGCGTCAAAACGCGAACTTGAGAAGAAGGTCAGTCGGGATAGCCGCAGCGAATTAACGCGTGCCTCGTTCATTGAAAATTTGAAAATAGCGTACAATTTTGGCGTTGAAACAACGGCAATGAAGGGGCTCTACCGCGCTATTGCGAAGCAAGACAGCGTGTTCTATCCGAACCACCCTGTCCAAGGCGTGCGATCGACAGACCTTTCCAAAACTTTGTTACGCATCGCTGATGAATCGGCTACACTGGGGGACTTTGTAGAATACCTCAATGGCACCAAAATCAGAAATGCCAGCATGGGTAGCCGCGCTGTGGCAGACGAACAATTGAAATTGTGGTCCGAGAAGGTGTTGCTCGATTACGAAGATGCGCGACTTGAGGACAAGCACGATGCGTTCCGCTTATTGATGGAAGAGTACCACGATGGGATTCTCCTCTTCGAATTGACCGATGAGATGGTTTGGAGTCGTGCCGTCAAGGATAGCGCTGGTTTGGAAGCCTTTCATGCAAGCCACACCACCGACTTCATGTTTGGGACGAGGGCTGATGTTCGCGCCTTCATTCTCGCTGATGCTGGATTGGCTAAAAAGGTTCAAAAAGCCATTAAGAAAGGCAAGGAATTGCAGCCAATCGCTAACGAAGCGAATCAAGCCAATTCACTGGCGTATCGCTTAGAGGAAGGTCTCTTCAGCGAGGGTGAGAACTCTTGGGCTGACCGCGTCATTGCAGACTATACGGCGGGAGCTCTCACCATGCAGGCAAAAGGCCCGACGTTTATGGAATACACAGCAGGCGGAGACGAAATCATTCTGGTGCAAGTCAAAGAAATCCGCGATGCAGAGCCCAAAACGCTGACCGAAGCGCGTGGGCAAGTCATTGCGGCTTACCAAGATCAGCTCGAAGCTGATTGGATTGATGCCTTGCGGAGTGAAAAGACCATTGATGTCAATCGCACTTTACTGCATTCTCTTGCCGATTGAGCGTTGCCAAAAAAAGGTGACCTCTTGAAGAGTCAAGATCGCTTTGCTTTCCAATCCACCTTGGACAGGATGACACATCAAACTAAAAGCGTTCGGTGCGCTGTCAAATTGCTTCTAGCCCTTGGGCTATGTGGTTGTTCGTTTACGGACGACGACACTCAACCTCAGACCGTGTTCGCCGCTCGTGCATTTGATCACGTCTTGCCGCTGCAAGAGGTTTGCGATCGCATTCCGGACAATGCCAGTACCAGCGATTCAACGCTTATGGCACAGCGCTATGTGGATCAATGGATTCGTGAACAAGTGCTCGTTCAACAAGCCGAGACACACTTGCCTCTCGATTTACAAACCTTCGAGCGAGAAATCCGAGCGTATCGCAACGCATTGCTTTTGCATCACTACAAAGAGCGGTATGTTCAACAGCGGCTCGAGCAAGAAGTGCCAGATGAAGATGCCTTGGCTTACTATCAAGCCCATAAGGACCTGTTTGTTCTGACTGATTACGCAGTCAGAGCTACTTTTGTCCATGTGCCACTTGATGCAAAGCAAGACATTCCATTCATTGAAACAGCTCTAATGGATGATGACTCTTTGACTTCATTTCCATTGCAACAATGGTGTGTCGAACATGGCGCAGTGCATTCTCTCAATCCAGAAGCTTGGTGGTATTTAGAAGACCTCGTTCAAGAAGTCCCCATCGCACTGTATCGGACCGAAAATCAGCTCGCCTCGCGCAAACTCATCCAATTCGAGGACGACGAGCGCATCTACTTCCTGCGGTTTCACGAACATGCCCTTATTGATGGAGTAGCACCTTTTGAGGTCGTACAAGACCGGGTCGAGGAATTGATCTTGCATGGTAAAAAACAAGAGCTCCTCCTCCAACTAGAAGAAGAGCTCTTGATTCAAGCTTGGCAGCAAGGAAGCGTTGAGAAATTACTCGTCGATTCGACGAGATGACTGACCCGCTTATTCACAGGACACTCCAAAGACCGTCAGGAGTGTCAGCATATCGCTCACTCCCACGAAACCGTCGCAATCACAGTCAGCAGCTTCGAGGTCCAGACCGGTCGTCTCGTTGTTGCCGTTGAGATCCGCCAGCAAGAACAACAAGTCGATGATGTCGCGCATGCCGTTCGTGTTCTGGTCTCCCAAACAAGCCGCGTTCAGGAGCCCCTGAATCTCCGCTTCTATGTTATCGGAAAAAACGACCCCGTCTGACCCTGATGGTGCTGCAACAGAACTGTCAAATCTCCATTGATGTGAAAAAAACACCTGCGCTTCAACCGTAAAGTCATCATTAAAAAACTCAACAGATGAGTTATCAGAAGAATAAAGCAACGTATTCACCGCTGTATTCTTAGCACTGCTGCTACCGCCGCCATTGCCATTGCCATTGCCGTTATTCCCAGAACTGCTCTGTCCAGCCCCATTCAGGTCCCTCCCAACACAAGACAACATCCTCACATCTGTGAAATTTAAACCCTGCCAGTCGGAATCCCAACCGCCGACAGCAAGCGCATCAGACGGCTGAAAAACCCAAATAAAATCTCCATTGATCGCTTCCGTCAGCCCGCCGTCTAGCGAAACCCATGAACCCCGGTTTTCTCCTCCGCTGTAAAAATCCACGCCAGTCGTCTCAAGAACAATCGGGTTTGCAGCTGTGGATTGTATGGCTGTTCCTTCTATTGCTTCTGCGGCAAAACCACCGATGCCTCTGCAAATAATTTCCGTGCCCGCACTGACGCCTTCAGCGGGAGCAGTCCAAACAAATCCATTCAAATCCTCGTCTTCAAATGCTACCCTATCAACACCACCCTGCCATTTCACATTGAACGCAAAAGCAATGTTCGTCCCTCCTGCAATATCATTCAACACCATACAGCCCAAATTGCAGGTTGCTTTGTTCACTTTTCCTTCATTCCCGAGTGTTAGAAAGACATCTCCGGGCATGAGCTCTGTTCCTTAATATACCTGAGAGTGAGCGCTCCGGGCTCCGCCGAAGCAAAGCATAAGCGCAATGGATAAAGCGCTCAGAGAGCGACAAGCAGCAACGAATCGCATCTTTCGATTGATCCAGCTCAGGCTTTGCAGACAAGGCGTAATGCTTAACATGATGAAGGACAGGCAAGTGGTATCGGGAAACTACGCGAATTAAACTTCGGATTGCAAGCTAAATCTCCGTCATTCTTGGCAGGTTACCACTGAAAGTTAGCGAGTCAAAACCTGCTCTCATTCACCCGCATTGCTTGACACAGAGCAACGCACCCCAATCACTCTAATCGCCCAATCGACAACAAGTCGTAACGGATTCTCAGGGCTTCTCGAAAGCGATTAACTTGCACTCGTGAAATTAACGATTCAGACTATGTCCCGCGGGGTGGCCGGAGCCATCCTCATGTCCTGCTTATCAATCTGCGCCTTGAGCCAAGATTCGACAAGAGTGAACACCGGAACTGCAAGCCAATTCACGCCATTGGACGCCATCGTAGCCGTCGTTGGTGATGGCATATTGCTCGAAAGCGAAGTCGAAGCGCAGGCCTTCGCTCTCAAAGCGCAGTTGGCGCAGCAGGGTCAAAAAGCCAATGAGCTCAACGAGAAACAGCGCTGTAATCTATTGAATGAACTTTTGTTTCAAAAACTATTAGTGCACCATGCGAAACTGGATAGCCTCGAGGTTTCGGATGGCGAAATCATGGATGAAATTGATCGACGATTGGCCTACTACATTCGAATGTTTGGAACGGTCGAAGCCTTTGAAGCAGAATATGGTCAATCCGTGAGCGAATGGAAGGCCGAGTTTGAAGACCCTGTTCGGGAACAGCTCCTCGCTGGACGCATGCAAGCACAAATTAACCAACAAGTCCGTGCTACACCGGCTGAAGTGCAGCAACTCTTCACTGAGACACCGTCAGACAGCTTGCCTCTGATTCCCGAAGCCATGCGCTACCGAGAATTGGTCATGCAGCCCTCCATTACTGAGGCTCAAAAGGCCTCAGTTCGAAACACCCTTGATTCAATTCGCACTTTAGTTTCTACGGGCCAGTTGAGCATGACACTCGCCGCTTCTCGCTACTCAGAAGACCCGGGATCTAAGTATAAGGGTGGCTGCTATGAAGACATTGGACGGGGACAATTTCTACCCGAATTCGAAGCCGCTGTTTTCGATACGCCGATCGGCGACTTATCGCCCGTCTTTGAAACGGAGTACGGCTTTCACTTTCTTCGCACGGTCGATCGACGGGGTCAGGTTTTCTCGGCTTGCCACGTTTTGATGTCTGCCCACATTGACCCCGTGGACCTTGAGTCTATGGGCGAGACGTTTGATGAAGTCATGGTCTCATTGCGTTCTGAGAGTCTCACTTTTTCAGATGCCGTGTTGCAGAATTCCACGCGTGAAAGCTCTCGCAATCAAGGTGGCCTTGTTGTCAATCCCCGCGACGGCAGCACCCTCTTTGGAGCCGACGAGTTGGACCCCAACCTCTTCTTCTTGCTGAATGGAATGGCCAACGGAGCGTTCTCCGACGCCATTCAACTCGTGGATGACGAAGACCAGGGATACTGGATTTCCGTGCAGTTAGAAGAGCGCGTTCCAGCCCACCGAGCCAACCCTTTGCAAGACTTTGGCTACTTCCAAAACATCGTGGAAGCCACGATGCGCGATGAACAGCTCAGCACATGGATGCGCAAAGCCATCAACGACACCTATGTTCGGATTGACACCCCTTATGACGGCTGTGTATTCCAACAAGACTGGACATCCGGATCCACCACGAACCGGCCCTAACCCTCCCATTGGAGTTCCTAGTCCCCAATGAAGCTTAGCATCATTACGATTGCATACAATGCTCAAGAAACGGTTGCAGACGCAGTGCTATCAGTCTTGTCGCAGCGTTGCGAAGGATTCGAATTGGAATACCTCGTCATTGACGGCGCGTCTTCAGATGGCACACTGGAAATTTTAGAGCCCTACCGGCATCGCATCACCTTGGTCTCAGAACCCGACAAGGGTATCTATGATGCGATGAACAAAGGCGTGGCCATGGCATCGGGCGATTTTGTCGGCATTCTCAACGCCGATGACCTGTATGCCTCGAACGATGTTTTGCAGCAGGTCGTGGATTCGCTGAAGCGCAGCGGTTCCGACTCTCTTTATGGGGATCTGGTCTATGTGGACCGTGAAGACACTTCCAAAATCACTCGACGTTGGACCAGCGGCTCTTTCCGTCGCAACGCATTTTTGCAGGGGTGGATGCCGCCTCACCCCACCTTTTTTGTGCGAAAATCCGTCTATGACGCCCATGGACTCTTCTCCTTAAAACTCAAATCCGCCGCCGACTACGAGTTGATGCTGCGCTTCCTGTTCAAAGTGAAGATTTCGACGACCTACCTGCAGGATACGTTGGTCCGCATGCGCGTCGGCGGAATGAGCAACGCATCGCTGGCAAATCGCTGGCGCGCCAACCGTGAAGACCGCGAGGCATGGCGCATGAATGGCGTCACTCCCTACCCTTGGACCTTACTGTTCAAGCCATTGCGGAAAGTGAGCCAACTCTGGAAGCGCTGAACTTCAGTTGTGCCGACCTTCCTTTGATGCTCCCTCCGTGCCGAATAACCCGAGGCATTCTGATGTGTTTCAAACCGCTTGTTTCCGTTCGAATCGAATACTTACCAACACCCAGAGCTCTACATCTCATTTTGGGATGCAACAGTATTCACAAATTCTCACTATCTTAGTGTAGTTGGAACACTTACTTTTTTTCTGTTGCCGACAAGCAACATATAAGACGTCATGCCAAGGAAAAAAACCGCCCTTCATAAAGCCTGGGGAAAAATACTATCTGCGTGGTTCACCGCATTTCCTCCGCAATTATAGCAGGCTATAACAGCTACAGACTGGTCGCGTAAGGATACAGAACGAAAAGGTCAATGCGCATGTTCTATCTTTACGCTTGCCGCTTAGATAGCTATGCGGACAACACCTGAGATCAAGCCCCCATGTACGCATCGGATAAGGAAGCGCTCGAAGCGCTGAACGCGAAACAACAGCAATTGCTCCAAGAGATTGGGAAGGTCATTGTCGGACAAGATCAGGTGATCCGAGAGGTGACCACCGCCATTTTTGCCGGCGGACACGTCTTGCTTGTAGGTGTTCCCGGGCTCGCCAAAACGCTTTTGGTCAACACGATCGCACAGGCTTTGGGACTGCAATTCAACCGCATCCAGTTCACGCCGGATTTGATGCCAAGCGACATCGTGGGATCGGAGATTCTCAACGAACAGCGCCAATTCCAATTCATGAAGGGGCCGTTGTTTGCCAACATCGTGCTGGCCGACGAAATCAATCGGACACCACCGAAAACACAGTCCGCCCTGCTCGAAGCGATGCAAGAGCGGTCGGTGACGGTCGCCGGTCAGAATTATCCGTTGCCTTCTCCCTTTTTTGTTCTCGCCACACAAAACCCGATTGAGCAAGAAGGAACGTACCCGTTGCCTGAAGCGCAACTCGACCGTTTTATGTTCAACACATGGGTGGATTATCCGACGCATGCCGAAGAGTTGAGCGTGGTCAAGGCCACGACTTCGGATGTCACGACTTCGGTCCGGCCAGTCATTTCTGGCGAGGAGATTTTGTATTTCCAGCAATTGATTCGCCGCATGCCCATCGCCGACAACGTGCTGGAGTACGCGGTTGGATTGGCCGGTAAAACCCGCCCAGGCCGCGAACGTGCCACGGCGGAAGTCAACGCGTACCTCTCGTGGGGCGCCGGGCCGCGGGCCTCGCAATATTTGGTCGTTGGCGCCAAGGTCAACGCCGCGTTGAACGGAAAATACAGTCCTGACATCGCGGACGTGCAAGCCGTGGCGCTGCCGATTTTGCGGCACCGGATTGTCCGCAACTACAAGGCAGAAGCGGAAGGACATACGGTCGAATCGATCATTGACGGGCTGCTTTAAGGGGAGGTGGTGATGCGCGACACCCCGACCCCGACCGGCGCCTGGAGCATCCTCAAACGGGTGTATGCCCTGCTGAATCGGCGGGAACGTAAAACGGGGGGGTTGCTTTTAGCGGCTGTGCTGCTCAATAGCGTGGTGGACTTGTTGGGCTTGGCTGTGGTCATCCCGGTCATTGGCCTGGTCATCAATCCCGAATTGATGGAATCGCATGCCTTCTTGGGCGAAGTGTATGATGTGGCCTTCCAGTGGGGCATTGTGAGCCAGAAACGCTTTCTTATCGCATTGTGTCTTTTCCTCATTGGTGCCTTTCTCTTCAAAACCGTCTTTGGCCTGTGGGTCAACCAGGTGCAAACCCGATTTGGATTTCGCGTGGCGCATCGGTTGAGCGGGGATTTGTGGATGCACCACTTCACCGACTCGTTGGAACACATGCGATCCAAGTCCTCGGGCCGGATCCTCGAAGAAATCAACGGGTGGCCGATCCTATTTGCTCGCGTGTTCATCACGGGAGGACAACTGTACTTCAATGAACTGGTGGTCATGGCGCTCCTGGCCGTGGGGTTGACGGCGTACAATCCGCTTGTCTTCCTCGGAGTTGCGAGCATCATTGGTACGGGAGCGCTGCTCATTCGCTGGCTCACGAAGCGCCGCTTGCAGCGCAACAGCACCACCATCCGCACCCTCGCCCCGCAAGCCACTTCCCTCGTCTCGAATGCTGTTCGTGGATTCCTGGAATTGGTCACCTTTCGGGCCGTGCGGTCCATGCAGGCCAACTACCTCAGCAAAACGCGACGACTTTACGCGGTGCACAGCAACCAAATGGTGCTCGGCATAGCGCCTGCTCGGTTGTACGAGTTTCTGGCGGTGACGGCACTCTGCACGGTGATCATCGCGAGCCTCACCTTCGGAAGCGCCGGCCCGGCGTTTTTCGAATCCCTGTCCCTCCTCGCGTTGAGTGCCTATCGGGTCATGCCGGCCATGGCGCGCGTCAACGCTCGAATGATCGCGATGCGGGGACAGATGCACCTCATCGAAGCGATGGAATCGGGCAGTGGCTCCCACGAAAATGCAATTCCGAAACCGCAATCCCCCCTCTCTGGGCGCATCGCCATGGAACTCCAAGGGCTCTCCGCCCGCTACGAGGGGAAAGACGAACCGGTCTTCGAGGCGCTTCACCATCGCTTTGAAGCCGGACAACTTTCGACGATTGTGGGGCCTTCCGGCTCAGGAAAAAGCACGTTGGTCAGCATGATGCTGGGGCTGCACACAGCCGACCAAGGCGAAATCCGCATCACGACGGAGTCCGAAACGCTGCGTTTAGGCACTGAGCTTTCTACCGCGGACTGGCTGGGCCACGTCGCCTATCTCCCGCAACAACCGTTTCTCTTTGAAGGCACCGTGCGGGAAAACCTCACCTTGGGCGGAGCGGTCGAAACGCTGGATGAAACACAGGTCGCGGCCCTGATCGATGCTTTGGATTTACGGTCCGCATTGGGCGAAAACCCCTTGGAGTTTTGGCTTCAAGAGGGCGGGTCCAACCTCAGTGGCGGCCAACAACAACGCCTGGCGTTGGTGCGCGCTTTGCAACTCAATCGGCCCGTCCTCATCCTGGATGAAGCGACGAGCAGCTTGGACCGGCAGGCGGGAGCCGCCGTGCTGCAGTTGCTTCAGCAAGAAGCTTCGCGCGGAACGACGGTCATTCTCATCACCCACGATGAGTCTGTTGCCGAACAACACGCGGGCATCGCGTTGACCTGAGACTTTTCAATACTTGCAGCGAAATAACTTCATCCACTGTGCACGGCTGCTCGTGGACATTTCGTAAATTAGAGTGTGCCCAATGCCTGCACCACAAGCCCAACGAAAAAACGAACGATGGAGGACGCTGCGAAAGCCAAGCCGAAGAAAGACAAAACGCCGACACCAGAGTCCGGAACCCCTG
>CALGEI010000153.1 GCA_937881575.1 uncultured Flavobacteriales bacterium
GTAGTCCCGTTGGGACTCGAACCCAAAACCGTCGGCTTAGAAGGCAGATGCTCTATCCAGTTGAGCTACGGGACCAAGCTTATTACAGCGGTGCAAAGATGCGAAAACGCAAATGCATTACCTTAGTGAAAACCGCCTATCTGATGACTTCTGCCACTTTTTGCCCGCAAGCCTCACCGAAAACTCCATTCTTCAGCACTCGAAAGACGCTCGCTCTAAGTCTGTTGTCTATGCTTTGGCTCGGTGTTTTGCATGCTTCAGCACAATGTACCAGCACAGAGGAACCGGTCGCCTTGTTCTCGGCAATGGAGCTGTCAGAAGCCGAATGGCCCACCCAATCGAAAGACACGCAGGTCGGCCTTCAGTTGGACGACATGGTTTTTGCCGATTTAAGGCTGCACAAATATGACGCCTTGGCTTTGCGTCTCCCCTTTTTGAACGGAAAAGAATTGCTCTTGGAGCTGGAGGCATTCCTGCCATTTTCAGAAAACTTCAACATTGGACGCACCCAAGAATCAGGCAAATTTGTGGAAGAAAAGTATCTGCCTCAATTGCTCTCTTACCGCATCGTTTCGCCAGGCATGCGCGGAACGCTGGTCATCATGAACGATCGGGTCATGGGAACGTTGCAGTACAAGGGACAACAGTACGACCTGTCTGCATTGCGCGGAGGCGCGGATGGCAAACACGTGCTGTTTTTGCTGGCAGACGCTGCTCAACCGATGGAATTTGAATGTGGCGTGGACGAATTTGGACCACGCCGTGATGTCATGCCCATGGGATTGCCTACAAACTCAAACAGCAGCATGCTGAGCGAATGCGTGGAGGTGGCCATTGACATTGATTACTACACCTACGGGGAGTTTGGAAACGACTGCTACCCAGCCGTCGAGTGGGCATTGGCCTTACTCGCAGGGGTCAACACGATTTACACCAATGACCTCGAAGGGTCCATCAACATTCAAGCCTCGTTCATCCACGTTTGGGAAACGACCGACCCCTACGATGGCATCAACAACGACTCCGGCACGATGCTGGACACTTTCCGGATGGAATGGCTCACCAACCCAGACTTGATCAACGTACAACGGGATTTGGTGCACCTGATGACGCGACGAAGCAATACTGGCACGGGCGGCATTGCATACCTCAGTGTGGTTTGTTCAGCGCAATACGCCGTGGGATTCAGCTCTTATCTAGATCCTTCCACAACGTACAATTTGTCCAACTACAGCTGGAATCTCAATGTGGTGGGGCATGAATTGGGCCACAATTTTGGGTCGAATCACACCCATTGGTGCGGCTGGCCCGGCGGCCCCATCGACGACTGCTACGAAGCAGAAGGCTCCTGCACAAATGAGCCGGAAGGCCAGGTGGGCACCATGATGAGCTATTGTCATGCGGTCGCAGGCGGTTCGGTCAATTTGAATTTCCACCCGACGGTGATCAATTCTGCGTTGCTGCCTACCATCAACTCCGACGGCTCCTGCTTTAACACGTGTGTGGACATGACGACGACATGTGCATACTACGGATGCACCGATGATGCCGCATGCAATTTTGATCTGGAGGCCGTTCAGGACAACGGAACCTGCGCGTTCTCCTATGACGACTGCGGCGTGTGTGGCGGTGACAACACCATCTGCTCCGGCTGCATGGATGAAACGGCTTGCAATTATGATGCGGATGCCACCATCGATGATGGCTCATGTTTCATTCCAGTTGCAGGAACTGCATGCGATTGCTCGCTGGACCTGTCCTTCGATGTACAATTGTCCGCTGGAGAAACGGCATCGCAGTCAGTCAATGGCTCGGGCTACGTCACAGGATTTTCAGTCGTGCTTGATTTTGTGGATTCACCCAGTGACCAATCCTGGGCCAACGAGATGATGGTCGGCATCACCACTCCTGATGGCATTTGCTTGCAATATGGCGGTTACAACCTGTCGTTGGATTGTCCCAGTGCGGGCAATTGGCCTGCAGATTGGAATACCAGTGCTGCAGGCACCTACTCGGCTACCGCCGTGTTCTCGGATCCCATTTCGGGCGCGGGAGATTGGACCATCACCTTATTGAATTCATGGGATGACTCCGAAGGCGCACTCTACAACACCACATTGACGTTTGCAGGCTTGTGCGAAGCCCCCGATGATGTCTTCGGTTGCACGAGTAGCAACGCGTGCAACTACAACGCTTCGGCGACCGCAGATGATGGATCGTGCGACTACATTTCGTGCGCTGGATGCACCGATAGCGAGGCGTGCAATTATGATGAGACGGCGACCTTGGATGATGAATCGTGCGACTTCACAAGCTGCGTTTGTGAGGGGGATCTCAATGGCGACGACCAAATTTCTGTGTCAGACATTTTGATCTTCCTCAGCGATTTCGGCTGTGTCTTGGCCCCTTGTCCTGGCGACATTGACGGCGATGAACAGACCAACGTCAACGACTTGTTGATTTTATTGGCGCTGTTTGGAGAAATCTGTGAGTAAAGGTCTGCAAACAAAAACCGCACGCTTTCGCGTGCGGTCACTGAGAATTTCGACGTCCTTTTATTCACTCTGACTAACCCTACATCATGAATACTGGGTGGTCTCAATTAACTTAATAACTCCTTGAAAGTAGAATTTGTTGACTCGTTCAAGAAATTTAGCAATTCCTCTGTCATTCAATTTTTCACCAAGCGCATACTCGCACCGATGGGGATTGAGAAATACATGTGATAAAGTCCAGAAGCGAGGGAATGCAAATCAATGCTTTGATCCTCTTTCAAAATTCGACCTTCCGCCACGATTTCCCCTCGAGCATCACAGATGATATAGGAACATCCCAAAGCACCGGTTGTCGATTGGAGCGTCACTGTGTTGTTCGTGGGATTGGGATAAATGAAAGGCAAAGGCTCGCTCCCCTGCGTCTCATCCAACCCGCTCGTATCATCAAAAATGCAACGGACGCAATTGCCGTCTGCTTTAGCACGATTGCCCATCAAAGCCACATCCACCGCAATTCCCAAGTTGCGCGTATCCGTACCGCTGGACTCCCGAGTGCGATACCCGACAAAGGCATTGACATTTCCGATCGTCCCTGACATTCGACTGCGCGCACCGGCCAGCGGTAGCCTCAACAAGGACGCCATGGCACCTGCAGCATCCTGACTGTCCCAAGTCGCGATTTCTTCCAACCATTCGGCTTCTGTGGGGATGCTGAATCCCCACGGACAAGGATTGTTTATGCCATCCCACCCATACCAGAGATCGGGATTGGAAGGGAACAACCAGTCATCGGAACCTAAAATAAACAGGTCGTGTCCGGGAGAATCTGATCCCGCAATGTCTGCAGTTGTGCCAGAGGACCGCAATTGATGTCCATCACTGGCTCTGCCCCATTGATACAAGTGTCCGAAACTCGCGCTATCCGTGCTAGAAATAGCCACTTGGCTCGCTCCCAAATTTTTATCCATCCACGTTCTTCCGGTAACAGGATTTGTGACGGATTGCGCCGAAGTTGTTTCGAAAAAAGCAAGTGTAAAGAGGAGGAAGATCGAGGGGTGTTTCATAGAACTAATTATCATATCCAAACTGCAAAGAATAGTGAGGGATTTCAGAAAAAGCACTCGAAATATACCATGTACGCATAGCCATTCGTAAGAATAGTTTAGGGATGCGGAAAACCAAAAGCACTTAGACAAGTACATTCTATTCAACGAATTATGATAATCGAAAGTAGTGCTCACCTCTTTGCAATCCAATCACAACCAACTAAACGATTATAGGAAGGTACATTGCAGAAGCCTTCCTCACTCTGGCCTCCCCTCCACCCGAATTGCATGGAGCATAAAGGCCCCCTACTGCAATGAAACCAACAAACCTTTCTAATTCGACTCACCTTAAATTGCAGTGCTCATCAACTTTCCATTATGAAGACAAATCTCAGTTTTATCATCGTCTTGGCGTTGGTTGGTTGTTCATTCATTCAATGCCGAACGTACTCGGATAGTTTTGAATACAATTTAAACGATCCCACTGTTGCACACGTCGACAGTGCTGAAATCACTTGTCCCCACTGCGGATTTAAAAAGGTCGAAACGCTGCCCACAGAGGTCTGCCAAATTCGCTACACCTGCGAAGCATGCACAGCTGAACTAACTCCTCTTGGTGATGACTGCTGTGTATTTTGCAGTTATGGCGATCATAAATGCCCTTCGAAGCAGTAGCTCAGTCATTGGTCGACTCAATGGTTCGCGTGATGCAACATCATCAACCATTCATTTGACTTCATAAAAACAAAAAAACCGCATCATTGCTGATGCGGTTTTGAAGTCGGGGCGGCAGGATTCGAACCTGCGATCTCCTGGTCCCAAACCAGGCGCCGTAACCGGACTAGGCCACGCCCCGTGCTCGAAAGCGGAGGCAAAGATAGTCCGTTTTATTCCCTGTGCAATAACTGTGATTAAACTTGTTCAGATGCGCTTGCAATTCATTCAGCACTCGCATGAAAAGCGCATCAATTCAATGCTCTTGCTCAATGGAGCATGCTCCATCAGAGGACTCAAGTAAGTTCAAACACATCGCATTCGCTCCACACTCAACTGAATAAAAAAAGGCCAATGCACGGGGCATTGACCTTTTCATGTGGAGAGACAGGGACTCGAACCCTGGCGACAGTTACCCGTCGACAGATTAGCAATCTGCTCCATTACCGCTCTGGCACCTCTCCAAAACTGCTTCACGACGTTTCCGAAGCGGCGACAAAGTTAATATAAAGCCTTGTGAAAACAACAAAAATGATTATCTTACCTCCTGAAATTTACCACCGAAACACTTTAACTATTTCTTCAATGAAAAAAGCTCTGATTCTCAGCGTATTTGCGTTTTTCGCATTCGCTGTAAGCGCTCAAACTGACGCTTCAACTGCCTCTTCCAAGTCGAAAACTGAGAACACAGTTTCATCAAAAGACGCTGGACAGTCTGTCAAAAATGTTGCTCTGAGCGGCACGAAGACTGCAGACAACAAAACTGCAGAATGCAAAGACGACTCGAAAAAAGGTAAAAAAGGTTCTTGTGACAAAGGAGCTGCTGCTTGTTGCGCTGGAAAATCAGCCGATGGAGGAGAAACTGCAGACGCAGGTAAGTCAGCTTCTTGCTGCTCAGGCAAGTCTGCTGCTTCATGCGACAAAGGCGCAGACAAGAAGAAAAAAGATTAATTGAGCTGCACGGCCTGCGGGCTTCGTGCAATCAACTTCAAATCGCCCGCACATCATCTTCACCAAAGTGATGTGCACTCTTGCCAGAGACTTGAATTTAAGAGGTCGTCCCATGGACGATCTCTTTTTTTGTCTTGATGTTGCTTAATTCCGCAAGCAGCGATCTCGCAGGCTCAACGCCATCGCGTGCGCTCTGCTTCAGAATGTGAATCGCTCAACAGCTAGCTCAGCGATGTGGTCTCCAATGGCCAAAGCTGCTGTTGCCGCTGGGGACGGTGCATTCAACACGTGGATGTTGCGGTCGGTATACGAAATGCGAAAATCATCACGTGTGTCTCCATCTTGAGACAGCAGCAAAGCACGCACCCCCGATCGCCCTGGTCTCAGATCATCCATGGTCAATTCAGGAATCATGCGTTGGAGCGTTTTAAGAAACAAGCGTTTCGAGAATGCGCGCCGGTATTCATTGATACCAAAGGCCATGTTGTTCATGAAGAGCTTCCAAGTCCCGCCATAACCCAATGCCTCTTTTGTGTCCTTCCAATCGAAGTCAGTTTTGCCATAGCCCTCCCTCTTGAACGTGAAAACCGCGTTAGGTCCGCATTCAATTTCACCATCGGTCATCCGGGTAAAGTGAACTCCCAAAAATGGAAAGTCAGGGTTCGGCACTGGATAAATCAAGTGCTTCACTTTGTGCTTCGCCTGATCGGTCAATTCATAGTAATCTCCTCGGAAGCCGACAACACGTTCTTTTAAATCGACACCGTCCTTTCGAGCCAAACGATCAGCTTGCAAACCACCACAGACGACAACATGCTTTCCTCGAAATCCTTCCGGGGCGGAAGCGGTGCGAACGATGGTCTCATCACCGTCTCGGTCAAAGTTCAAAACCTCATCCCCCAACCGCAAGTGGCTATTGGGTTGCATGGCCTGTGCCAGCTCCACCATCTTGCGCGTGGCTGCGCGGTAATCAATGATCCCTGTACAGGGAACGTGAAGGGCAGCGATCCCCTTGCAATGTGGTTCAATTTCTCGCAATTGATCTCCCGTGATGCGCTCGAGTCCCTCGATTTCATTCTTTTGTCCAATCCCCTCAATGCGCTCGAGCATGGGCAGCTCACTTTCATCTACGGCCACCACAACCTTTCCACAAACGTCATGCGGAATGCCATGATCTTGAGCAAACTTCACCAAAGCCCGACGGCCATCCACGCAATTTTTGGCCTTGAGCGATCCCGGAGGATAGTACAATCCTGAATGGATGACCCCGGAATTGTTGCCCGTTTGGTGATGAGCCAATTCCTTCTCTTTTTCAATCAACAGCAAGCTCCGATTCGGAAATCGCAATTGCAGTTGATAGAAGGTTGCGGCGCCAACAATACCGCCACCGACAATGATGATGTCGTAGCTCGCATTCGGGGATTTCAGTGTGCTCATCGCCACAAAAGTACGACGCCACATCTAAGGTGACATGCTATTGGCGCCTCGCGAATCGCAACTCAAAGCCGAATCAAAAGAACCGCTTATCTTCACAACATGTCGAATGCAAACTCAGCCGAACAACCCCCGTTGAAGCGCACGCTTTTTCGCGGGAAACAACGGCAAACCGCGGCTGAAAAAATCAAAGCAGCCTGGACGATCTACGATTGGGCCAATAGCCCCTATTCCCTCGTAGTCACGACAGCCATCTTCCCCATCTACTTCAACGCTCTGACCTCTGACCGGAATGAGGCGGGGGAGATCATCAATGATGTCGTTACCTTTTTCGGATTCGAGCTAATCAATACCCAACTGTACAGCTATGTGCTGGCTTGTTCGTTCCTAGTGGTCATTATTTTGTCCCCATTGCTCAGCGGAATAGCCGATGTGTCCGGGCGCAAACTGCAGTTGATGAAGGTCTTTTGCTATGCTGGATCACTGGGCTGCATTGGGCTCTATGCCTTTGACCCCACTCACTTGGAATGGAGCATGACCGCATTGTTTTTAGCCAACATCGGTTTTTGGGGAAGCCTTGGATTTTACAATGCCTTCCTGCCCGAAATCGCCCCTCCTGAAGAACATGACAAACTCAGCGCGACCGGTTTTGCGATGGGCTATATTGGCAGTGTCCTGCTTCTTTTGATTTGCCTCGCATTGATCCTATTTGTCGGCAACTTCATGACTCCATGGACCTTCGTTTTGGTTGGCGCATGGTGGTTTTTATGGGCCCAACCGTCTTTCCGAAAGCTTCCATCCAACCCGACGAAATTA
This sequence comes from uncultured Flavobacteriales bacterium, assembly GCA_937881575.1. GTDB lineage: Bacteria > Bacteroidota > Bacteroidia > Flavobacteriales_D > Sanyastnellaceae > UA16. The sequence continues at coordinate 7,457 of CALGEI010000153.1, forward strand.
CCGGTAGAAGGCAAGCTCATTGCGCATGGTTTCAGAGAGCTCCGTCAAGTCGCACGGGACCTGAGTGGCCGCAAAACATTGGTGCGATTCCTCTGGGCCTTTTTCATTCTTTCAATGGCACTGCAGACCATCATGCTCATGGCCTCATCGTTTGGAATAAAGGAGGTCTTGTTGAATGACAACGAACTCATTCTGGCCATCATTGCGGTACAGATTCTCGCCATTCCAGGAGCCTTTTTCGTCTCTTGGGTAAGCAGTAGGCTGGGCAATATCCCTACGCTCATCGGATGCATTTTTGTCTGGTCGCTTGTTTGCGTCTACACCTATTACTTCGTCCGTGGGGTCAATGGATTTTATCTCGCGGCAGGCATCATTGGATTCATGATGGGCGGCACTCAAAGCTTGAACCGATCGACGTATTCCAAAATGCTTCCTGAGACGAAGGACCACGCCTCGTATTTTAGTTTTTATGAAGTGCTGGAAAAAGGCGGACTCATCATCGGGATGTTCAGCTGGGGATACATTGAAGGGTTCACCGGATCCATGCGGTCCAGCGTCCTAGCGCTGATTGTTTTCTTCGCGGCCAGCTTGTGTTTTCTTCTTTTTATCCCCAAAAAAGCCACCGCATAAATTCAGGTCAACTTGCGATTCCTTGCATCGGCTGAATTGCAATCAATTCTTCGGGAGAAACGCGTGCTCGAGCAATTCAAATTCGACCCGTCGATTTTGACGACGCCCCTCGGATGTCCCGTTATTCGCTGCAGGGTCCCGACTTCCATGCCAAGACAGTTGCAAGCGATTGGGGTCGACACCCCGATCGCGAAGCGCATCGATTACCGCTTGTGCACGACGTTCACTGAGCATCAAATTGTACCCTTCTGAACCCACTAAATCCGTGTGGCCATTGACTTCCATAACGAGGAATCGATTGGACCGCATTTCCTCGGCAACGGCCTCGAGCTGCACCCTTGCTTCTTCATTGAGCAATTCGGAATCAAACTCAAACAAGACTGCATCCCAGCGCACATGACCTTTTTGGTAAGACTGCCACGGTGGATCGGTCACCTTTTCTGCCAACAACGGGTTGAGGCAAGAACAATCTTCTTTCTTTTGGACTGAACGCACGCGCACATCATCCACATAGACATACGCCCAGCGACTCGATTCCGGGGAAGCATCTTGACGCTCCATGACCCGCAATTCAGGTGCAGGCAAGAAATTGCCCAGGGTCATGTACCGCTCGCCTCCTTTGGCTTGAAAAGCATCGCTCAGTTTGACCCAACTCCAGCGGTCACTCAACAAGTGCAAGGAGGGGTTTTCAACTTGCGCCGTCAAATCCAATCGTCCTTCCCCGATGGCACCAGGAGGCAAGGAACTGAAGTGCATGCCCAATCCATCCGTGATCAGTCTCGCCTCATCTGCAGCGCAAGCCCACCATTCCACACAGATCCATTCCTCAGCGCTCAAAGTGCGCGTTAATTCAACCTGCAAGTACTCCCGGTAATCTGGCTTGGACGAGGAATATAGAACCAAGCCTGCGTATCCCGTTCCATCGACCGACTCCTGAGAACCGAACACATTGACAGGCACTCCGGTCACTCCCGAAGCTCCGCAAGCGTCAAAATGGTCCGGAGTACCCGCATTGGGCTGCTTCCAATGCCGCAGGGTTTGTATCTCATTTTGAGTGAAATTCGATGGACACCACAGCCGCTCCTCAAAACTGCCATTGGGCACCAAATTTTCAAAGCCCACATGGTCTTGAGCCAAAATTGGGGCAGAGGCCGTCCAAACGAGCCCGATAAAAACAGTTGCGAACCGAAAGAGCCGCCTCAGAATCATTCTGAAACAGCTCTTTTGATTCGAATACCCTTGAAGCAATGCGTTCATGGTTTACAAACGCAATCAAGCGTTTTGTTATCGAATAATTTCGAATGTCACCCGTCGATTTTGTGCTCGACTAATGTCCGTATCTCGCGTACTCGCTGGATCCAAATCTTCGCGAGAATCTTCAACCAATCGTGAAGCATCAATTCCGAAATCTCCGAATTTGGTCGCCACGATGGCTGCTCGCTTGGCCCCCAATTCACGATAGCGTGGATTGATCTTCCCTTCATTGAACTCATCCTCGTCAGCGTGACCTATAACGCGCAGTTTCCAAGATGGATTGGCTTTCAACATTTCAGCCAACTGTGAAATGGTGGCTTGCCCTGTGCCCGTCGGATTCCGCTTTAAGAAGGGGTAGTAAACCGCTGAAACACCAATGATCTCTTCCGCTGACATGCTTTCATTCAACACCACCGATGAACCGTACACCAAATCTGTCCTTTGTTCATCCGCTCGCGTGCAGGCACACTGCGATTTTGCACTGATCGGGAAGACTTTAACATTGTCCAAATAGTAGTAAGCATGGTTGAGTTGCGCTCCAGAAACACCAGAAGGCCGTTTGATTTTCTCCACGGTCATCTCATTGTCTTTTTCAAAGCCTCCAATCATCAAGTACTCCTCCTCGCCCGTTCCAATCGTTGTTCCACAAATAGTTTCCCATCCGTCATAGAGCGACATGACCTTATTTCCAAGGTGTTTCACATCCATGTCCCGTACCATGAGCCCTGTGTTGCCTTGCTCGACCTTACGGTCGCTCAAAACCGCTCCAATGCCATTGACCGCATAACGCGACAAGTCACTCAAGCTCACATCAAATGAGACGCAGTACATCTGGTTTTTTTCCAACGCGCTGGTCAATTCCACCTCGTAGTAGTTTCGAGACAAACGCGTGTCTTTCGAGTAAGCGCGCAAGCCTGCATAACAAACGCCTTCCGAGGCCTCCTGCTTGCCGTAGAGATTGTTGGGAATGTTGACTTTCTCCGATTTCATTCCTTCGGCGAAAAGATCGAGAAGCGTCTCCGTACCACCAAACCAGTTTTCTGAGAATTCCTCTAGCTGTCCGTAACTTTTCAGCTTCTTCAGATTTGAATTCTCGAAACTGCTATTGGGCACCAAGTTGTCTTCTTGTGCAATGAGCGCAGCCCCAAACAAAGTAGCCATTGCTGCGCAAAGAGTGCGCAATTTCATCGTTGTGATCATGTTGTTCATTCCTAGATTCAAGCTGATTTCTGAACGGTTTCTACGAACACTTTAACATGTTCTGGATTCACGTCCGGGTAAACTCCGTGGCCCAAGTTAGCGATGTGACGCCGCGTCCCAAAATTTGAGAGCATCTCCCGTGTTTTTTTCCGAATGGTGTCAGGTGAAGAATACAAAATGGAGGGATCCAAATTCCCTTGCAACGTCTTCTCTTCACCGATCAATAGGCGCGCTTTGCGCGGGTCAGTTTGCCAGTCCAACCCCAATGTGCGGCAATCTAAATCAGCCAACTGCGGCAATAGATGCCCGCCACCTTTGGCGAAAACAGTCACGGGAACCATCGGGCTCAGGGCTTCGCACATCCGTTGCAATCGCGGCATCATGAATTCCCGATACAAATCATCACTCAACACGCCCGCCCAGCTATCGAAGATTTGAACCAAGTCAGCGCCGGCGCGCACTTGAGCTTGCAAATAGCCAATTGAAGCTTCTGTGATCGAATCCAGCAGCGCATGCGCAAACGTCGGCTGTTCCCAGAGCATGCGCCGAGGCAACGCCCAATCCTTAGACCCTTTCCCTTCTACCATGTAACAAAAAATCGTCCAAGGTGCTCCACAGAAACCGATCAATGGCACACGCCCAGCCAAGTTCCGTTTCGTCAACCGAATCGCATCCAAGACATACGACAAGTGCACTTCCGGATTGACCTCGGCTCTTAAACGTTTCAGGTCTTGATGCGTTCGCACCACTTCAGGAAATCGCGGGCCCACTTTTTCAACCAACTCATAGGGCAAACCCATTGCCTCTGGAATCACCAGGATATCCGAGAAAATAATGGCGGCGTCCACGCCTAAAATATCAACGGGTTGGATCGTCACTTCGCTCGCATGAGGGGGTGATTCTACCAAATCTTTGAACCCGCCCATCTGCGCGCGGACCGCCCTGTATTCGGGCAGAATCCGTCCAGCTTGACGCATCAACCAAACGGGTGAGCGCTCAATGGATTCGCCTCGAGCGGCTCTTAGGAGGAGGTCATTTTGCAACGGCACTGCCTTGGGTTGATTGTTCAGATGGGTTGGCGCTTCCATAATAGGTTCAATGCAATATTTTAAATACAGTTTCGCGCAAGAGCATTCCGTCTGGAGTGGTGACGTTCCCTTGCCCTTTCGCTTTGCGATCTGCTTCCCTCAGATAGCCAAATATCCTGCCAACTTTTTCAGGAGAATAATGCCGTGCTGCCTCCGCGTATTGTTTCACCGCAAAAGGAGCGCACCGCAATGTTTTTGCCGCCATCCCCGCTGATCGGTCCTTTAACCCATGGTAGGCGTAAATCTTACTGAAGAAACTTCCGAGAATGGGCATGACCATGGCTACAGGGTGGTCTTTGGGATTCGCAGCAAAAAAGTGAGCGATGCGATGCGAACGCTCAATGTCTTTGGAACCGAGCGCACGTTGCAACTCAAAAACGTTGAAGTCTTTGCTAATGCCAATGTGCTTCTCAATGTGCTCCGGGGAAATTTCGGTTCCTTCGGGCAACACAATTTTCAGCTTATTCAATTCATTGACCACCTTCCGCAAATCATTCCCCAGGTATTCTGACAAAATTTGAGCACCCTGCGCTGAAATTTTCAAACCCTGATCCCGGACATGAGTCGAAATCCAGTCTGGCAATTTGTAGTCTCGCACCTTTTCACTGAGGAAAAGCAAGCCATTTCGACTAATCGTTTTCACGGCTTTGAGTCGCGCATCTGCTTTTTTATTCTTGAAGCAAAAGACAAGGACCGTGCTCGGAATGGGCGATTGGGCGTAAGCTTCCAATTTGACCATGTCATCCGATCGGCGCCAAGAGGGCCAATCCTGAGCTTCACGCATCAAGACCAATTGGCGATCCGCCATCATGGGGAAGCGCCTCGCCGATTCCAATACTTGATCCAACGTGGCATCTCGACCGTAGAACACGACCTGATTGAAATCTTTCATCGATTCCTCCACGACATGATCCTCTAGCGCCTTGGATACCTCATCGATGAAAAAAGGTTCCTCTCCATGCAGTAAATAGAGCGGCTTGAAAGCGGATGCTTGTATGTCACGAATAATCTGGCGATGTGGCATGGAGGCGAAGATAATTCAGACAGCAAGGGGTGACCTCACCGGACCGAGGTATTTTTGCCGCATGCCGGCTTCCATGAATCCATCCTCTATCTTCCCTCAGCTTGCATTGCCTGCAGTAAACTTCACGCTGAGAGCCTCTGGTGAGCATCAAGAAGTCCAGTGCCTCAGCCGTCGGAAATACGTCCGGCTGGAACCGGAAGAATGGGTACGCCAGCACTGGTTGCATTATTTACACGAGCAATTGGGCTATCCACTCGGCGCCATGGTCGCAGAGTATCCGCTCCAACTCAATGGCATGAAGCGACGCGCTGACATTGTATGCCACAGCCCAAATGGCGAACCCTTGCTCATGGTCGAATGCAAACGGCCCGCAATCAAACTGAATCAAGCAGCCTTGGATCAAGTCGTGCGCTACAACATCGCACTTCAAATCCCCATCTTGATTGTATCGAACGGTTTGCAGCACCATGCTTACAACTGGAAAAATGGGCAACCCCAATCACTTGACCACATCCCTCCCTATTCTGCTTTATAAAGCAGCTCATTTCGAAGGGAATCCAATTGAAATAGCGCTGCACGAGGCGTGTTGACCTATTTTCGCAAGCAAATACCGATTGTAACACCGTCTATATGGTCATTCAGGAAATCATCGCCATCGCCGGCAAGCCCGGACTTTATCGCATTCTCAAAACCAACCGCGCCAATTTGGTGGTCGAATCCATGCTAGACAAAAAGCGTCTCAGTATTCCTGGGACTAGCCGAATCAGCAGCTTGGCAGACATCACCATGTATACGACAGGAGAGGATGCCTTGTTGATGGACATCTTAAATCTCATGTCGGAGAAGGCGGGCCAAGATGCTGCACCCGAGTCAAATAGTGCGCCTCAAGTCGTGCGCGACTTCATCGATGCCATCGTTCCGAACTTGGATCATGAGCGCGTGTACAATTCAGATTTGAAAAAGTTGGTCCAGTGGTTTTCAACTTTGCGCAAAAACGAAGCTTTTCCTTTGACCAGCGAAGCGAAGAAGGAAGAAGATGCGGATGACGTGACCGATGAAAGCAACGATTCAAAGGAGGAGTTGACAGACGAAAAGACGGAGAAATCTGCGACCAAAAAGCCTGCGGCCAAAAAAGCAGCGGCCAAAAAGCCGACAGCTAAAAAAACGGCCATCGCCGGAAAAAAGGAACCGAAAGGAAAGCCTGCTCCGAAGAAAGCCACAGTGAAGAAGTCCACGGGAAAGGCAAGCAAAGCCAAATAACAGAAGACGTTCCATGAAAAATGTCACCGTCATTGGCGCCGGAACCATGGGAAACGGCATTGCCCATGTCTTTGCGCAATCGGGCTTTAACGTCACACTTGTCGACGTCCGAGAGGAAGCTTTGGAAAAAGCCCTAGCGACCATCGGTCGCAATCTGGACCGTCTGATCAAAAAAGAAAAAATTTCAGAAGCGGACAAATCAGCCACGTTGAATCGCATTGCGACTGCAACGGACATTGCTGCAGGTTCGAGTTCAGCTGACTTGGTGGTTGAAGCCGCCACGGAGCGGCTGGATTTGAAACTCTCCATTTTCAAAGCCATGGATGCCGCTGCCCCGAGTCACTGCATTCTTGCCACCAACACCAGCTCCATTTCGATTACCGAAATAGCCGCTGTCACAGGACGTCCCGAACAGGTTATCGGCATGCATTTTATGAATCCGGTGCCGGTCATGAAACTGATCGAAGTGATTCGTGGGTACGCAACTTCCGATGATACTTGCCAACGGGTCATGGCCTTGAGTCAATCCTTGGGCAAAATCCCGGTAGAAGTGAATGACTACCCCGGGTTTGTCGCCAATCGCATTTTGATGCCGATGATCAATGAAGCCATCATCACATTGCAAGAAGGCGTGGCGACGGTCGATGCCATTGACACCGTCATGAAACTGGGCATGGCCCACCCGATGGGTCCGCTCCAATTGGCTGATTTCATCGGGTTGGACGTTTGCCTGAGCATTCTTCGCGTGTTGCATGAAGGACTAGGCCAACCTAAATACGCTCCATGTCCGCTGCTCGTCAACATGGTCAATGCAGGCCACCTTGGCGTGAAATCTGGACAAGGGTTTTACGTCCATACCCCTGGTTCAAAAGACTTGGTGGTCGCGCCGTTTTTTCAATAGCCCCCTTGGTATCTCAAGGCAATTCAACCGATATTGGCGCATGAAGTCTTGGCGTAACCGGTTGCATGAAGTCATTTTTGAAGCGGATACGCAATCCGGTAAAATCTTCGATGTAGCGCTACTTTGGCTCATTGTTCTCAGTGTGTTGACGGTGCTTCTGGAGTCCGTTCCCGAATTTCAAGCCCGATATCCACTCGAGTTCGATTGTGCAGAATGGATTTTTACGGGGCTCTTCACCTTGGAGTACTTGGTCCGGCTATTCGCAGTCCGCAAGCCCTGGAAGTACGCCACAAGCTTCTTTGGAGTTGTCGATTTATTGGCGATTTTGCCGACTTTCATCGGGTTGTTGGTCCCGGGATCGGCGAGCCTCCGGGTCATCCGGATTTTAAGGCTCTTGCGGATGTTCCGTGTTCTCAAACTGGTCGGTTTTTTGGAAGAAGCCCGCAGGCTGCAAGACGCATTGCGGGCCACCAAAAAACGCATCCTCGTCTTTTTGAGTGTCGTCCTTGCCTTGGTCACCATCATCGGTACCTTGATGTACATCATTGAAGACGGGCAATCTGGATTCACCAGCATCCCTCGGAGCATCTATTGGGCCATCGTTACGATCACGACTGTTGGCTATGGAGACATCGCCCCTGCCACGGTCTTGGGCCAGATGTTGGCCTCGGTTATGATGATCATTGGTTATGCCATCATCGCCGTTCCAACCGGAATTCTGGGGATGGCCATGGTCAAAAACAATGCCTCACGTACATTTCCAAGGCTCGAAGTCTCGACTCAGGCATGCCCAAGCTGCGGAAGAGACGGTCACGATGTGGACGCTGACTTTTGCAATCACTGCGGACAAGCGCTTTGACACATATCACCGGTAGACTTCAGATGCCCCTTGCATTCTATTCCTGATTTGCTAAATTGCCCAGTGTCTTGAGTACACGCCAAACCGAGCGTGAATCCCGAATCAACATTCACAACCATGCAACAGCCCACGCGACTATTTGACTTTCCTCGCTACCAGTTAGCCAACAATCCCCTCGAGGTCATGATGACGATGCCCAACGGAGGCAACCGCATCACCTATTCTAGTGCCACCTTCGTTGAGGCCGTTGACCGAGTGGGAAAAGGACTCATCGGCATGGGGTTGCAGGCCGGAGACAAAGTGGCACTGATCTCTCACAATAACCGGTGCGAATGGAACATCATGGACCACGGCATCATGTCTGCTGGCGGCATCAATGTGCCGATTTATCCGACCATGACAGAAGCGGATTATGAGTTCATCTTGAATCACAGTGAATCCAAGTTTTGCGCTGTTAGCAACCAGGATTTGTACGACAAGGTCATGGCCGTGAAAGACCGCGTGCCGTCGCTTGAGAATGTATTTGTCTTCGAACACGCTGCCAATGGCACGCATTGGTCTGCTATTGCCGAAGCTGGAGGTGACGCGCAACAAGCGGAGTATGAAAGCCGCATGGCAGCTGTGCAGCCCGACGACCTCGCGACCATTATATATACGTCTGGGACCACCGGAACACCCAAAGGTGTCATGCTCAGTCACAGCAACATCGTGCAGAACATCCTGCACAGTGTTCCGCGGATTCCAGCCGTGCTCAGAGATCAAGAGTATCGCACGTTGAGTTTCTTGCCCGTTTGCCACATCTTTGAACGGATGTTGCACTACCTCTACATGTACATCGGGGCCAACATCTACTTTGCCGAAAGCCTGGAAACAATCAAAGAGGATTTGGGCCATGCCCAACCCACCGTCTTTACAGCAGTTCCGCGTTTGCTTGAGAAATTTTACGACGGAATCGTCAACAAAGGGCGCGCTGCTGGCGGGGTCAAGGCGGCCATTTTCAATTGGGCCCTGAAGCTCGCCCTGCGTTGGGAGCCGGATGGACAAAACGGAGGCTGGTACGAATGGCAGTTGGGATTGGCGCGAAAACTCGTCTTCAGCAAAGTCAAAACAGCACTCGGACTCGACAACATTCGAGCGGTTGCATGCGGCTCAGCAGCACTCGCTCCGAGACTCGCCCGCTTCTTCAACGCTGCAGGCATTCCTGTTTACGAAGGATACGGACTCACGGAGACATCTCCGGTAGTCACAGTGAACACCGATGTCTCTCCTGGCCTCATGCGCGTGGGTTATGTTGGTAAACTCATCGATGGCGTTGAAGTCAAATTTGGCGATGATGGCGAAATCCTGGTCAAAGGCCACAACATCATGATGGGGTATTACAAGGACGAAGCAAAAACAGCTGAAGTGATGTCCGGAGCATGGTTCCACACGGGAGACATCGGCAAATTTGACGAAGGATTCCTCAAAATTACCGATCGAAAGAAGGAGATGTTCAAGACTTCAGGCGGAAAGTATGTTGCACCGCAGCTGCTTGAAAACGCCATCAAGGCATCCGTCTTCATCGAACAAGTCATGGTCGTTGGAGAAAGCCAAAAGTTCCCTGGGGCACTGGTTGTTCCTGACGCCATCGCAGTGGAAGAATGGTGCAAGCGAAAGAATCATCCGTATCCAGGGTTTGAAAACATTGGAAAAGATGAACGATTGGCCCAGCGCATGATGGAGGACGTTGAAAAACTCACTAGCTCCTTCGCTCAATGGGAACGCATCAAGAAAATTCACATCCTGTCCCATCCCTTCACCATCGAAAATGGCGAATTGACCCCCACCATGAAGTTGAAGCGAAAGCCCATTCGTGAGCGGTATCAGGCATCGATTGACGCCATTTACGCGTAACACAATTCCATGGTTGAACGCATTATCAATCTCGACTACCTCTTGTTTCGGCTCTGCAACACCCCTTGGCCGGGCGGAGACGAAATCATGTGGGCCGTTTCAGGCAATTTCTGGTGGATTCCTCTTTATGGACTCCTCATCTGGGAGATGTGGAAACGCGCCGACAAAAAGAGGGGCCGCTTGGCCTTGATGTTGGGCATCATCGGTTTGTCCGTAGCCGGCACGGATCTCATTTCCAGCCGGGTCATCAAACCGTCCATTCAACGTTTTCGACCATCTCACTCCATCGAATTGCGGGATCAGGTGCACGTTGTCACACCCAATGGTTGGGATACGCCCTATCGCGGGGGACGATATGGTTTTGTTAGTTCTCACGCTGCAAACTATACCGGAGTTGCGATTGTCGTCGGGCTCTTTCTCGGAGGTGGCCCCTGGATTTGGGGGCTATTGGGCTGGAGCTTGGTCATAGGATACAGCCGGATGTACCTCGGAGTGCATTTCCCACTGGACATAGCAGGCGGCATGATCTTGGGGGCATTTTGGGGATACCTCATGTGGCGTGTGTTTCAGAAAATCGTCTCCATTACAGCGGACCCATGAATGGCCTTGCTGTGTTCATAGGAGGAGGGCTTGGAAGTCTCGTACGTTATCAGTTTGGCCTTCAGGTTTTGCAATTCGGAGGAATGAGTCCTTGGGGAACCTTGCTTGCCAATGTCTTGGCAACAGCCCTGTTATTGGGCCTGCTCTCTCATCAGTCCAGCTTGGAGGTTGCCTCCAAGTGGAGCGGTCCCATCGTGCTCCTCCTCACAACAGGATTTTGCGGCGGTTTTTCCACCTTTTCGGCGTTTAGTGCAGACACCTTGCAGTTGGCTCAATCCCATGGACTGATTTGGGCTGCAGGCAATGTCGCTTGCAATCTGATTCTGTGCCTCGTCTTCGGATGGTGGTCTTGGGCAGCATTTCAATCGTCCTGAATCCCAATCGTAAGCCAGAGGACTTAATTTCGTCTTTCAACCCGCTTGAACCAATTCAATTATGAATTTTCGCTTGATTCTACTTTTCGTGAGTTTGACTTTTGCACTTCCGACCTGGAGCCAAATCAACTCCACCGGCAGCATCACCCAGCCGACGGTGAACCAATCCACCCTGTTGAAGGAAACCGAGAAAACAAAGGAGAACGCGAATAAAACCGCCCCAAAAGCCAAAGAAAAGGGACCAGCCACGAAGCCAAAGGCAACGCCTCGACAAGGGAAATTGATTGAAAAAGAACCCGCGGAAGATTCGGATTTAGCCAAGTTAGATCTCAGCGATCGCCCGCCGCTCATCATTGGGATCACAGTGGATCAAATGCGCATGGACTATCTCTACCGTTATTGGGATCACTTTGGCCGAGATGGGTTCAAACGCATCATCCAAAATGGTCTCGTCTGCGCGGATCATCACTTTGGATATGCCCCGACCTATACCGGGCCGGGTCACGCCGCCATTTACACCGGAACCACTCCCCGCTTCAACGGAGTCATTAGCAACTACTGGTTTGATCGAAAGTCGGGAAAGACTGTTTACTGCGCATCGGATTCAACCGTAACGACTGTCGGCTTAGCAGACCAAACAATTGAAGCCGGTCATATGTCACCGCATCGAATGCACGCCAGCACACTAGGAGATGAATTGAAACTCTCGACCGATTTGAAAGCCAAGGTCTACGGAATCAGCCTCAAGGATCGAGGAGCCATCCTGCCCGCTGGCCATTTAGCCGATGGCGCCTTTTGGTTTTATGGCCGAGATGAAGCGAAGTTCATCACCAGTTCGTATTACATGGACGAGCTTCCCAATTGGCTGGCCAATTGGAATGACAAAAACATGGCCCGTCGGTATCTCAAATCCAAGTGGACACCCGTCTTAAAGGAAAAAGAATACAGCCAGGCTTGGCCGGACAACAATCCGTACGAATCCAGCTTCAATGGAACTGCACGCCCAACATTCCCTTATGATTTGGAAGCCTTGCAAGCGGAGAATGGTGGATACGATCTCCTCAAAGAAACGCCGCATGGCAATTCTTTGTTGGTGGATTTAGCCATTCGCCTCATTGAACATGAGGACCTCGGGCAAGACGACATAACGGATTTATTGGCAGTGAGTTTCTCTTCAACGGATTACGTAGGCCATCGGTTTGGCGCGCACGCTTGGGAAACACAAGACACGTATGTCCGCTTGGACATGCAGCTAGCTCGGCTCTTCAAATCCTTGGATGACCAAGTCGGAGATGGCAATTGGATGTGCTGGTTAACAGCGGATCACGGAGGAGCGACAGTTCCCTCACTCGCAGCGGCAGAGGGAATGCCGGTTGATTACTGGATGCCTGGCAATATGACCGAGGACGTGGAAAACGCGCTTTCCAAACGATATGGAGATGGCAATTGGATGCTCCGATACTCCAACAATCAATTCATATTGAATCGCCCTTTGATTCGTGAAGAGGGGCATGACTTGGCGGACATGCAGTCCTTCATCCAAGGAATCTGTCTCGAAACTCCAGGCGTCTTGATGGCACCCACTGCCAATGAAATTGCACGATCAGGAGCTTCTTCTGACGAAATCATGGAACGACTGCGGATGGGATATCACAGTGCTTTTTCAGGCGATGTCCTGGTTGTTCCTGAACCCGGTTGGATTAAATACGGCCCCTCGGGAACCGATCACGGCTCGCCGTTCCCCTATGACACGCACGTGCCCTGTATCTTTTATGGTTGGCACATACCCCAAGGTATCACGTATGATCGCACCAACATTCGGGACATTGCCCCGACTGTCGCCGGATTGATTCACACTCCACTGCCGAATGCAAGCACAGGACGGCCCATTCAAGCCGTCATGTACCATGAGTGATCAACGCGTTTGCATCACGTTAAAACGGGACAACAGCGGTGCTCCCATCTTACACGCCGACGCAGTATTCCCACAAAACGGCCCTTTTGAATTGCAGTTGCCGACTTGGCGACCTGGTCGATATGAACTCGGACAATTTGCCCAGTACATACTGCGCATGGAGGGCCTAACAGACGAGGGCGTTTGGAAATCTCTCCAAAAAACTGATTTGCATCGGTGGCAAATGGAGGCCGATATGAGCCGGGTCCGCTGGAGTTTCCAAGCGGACATGCTCAACGCGGGTTCCACCTGCATCGAGCCGGGTTTGTTGTATGTCAACCCTGTGAATTGCATCCTTTACCAGCCAGACAACGTGGGTTGGGGGTACGACCTGATCTTGGCTGACATTCCTGAGGACTGGACCTTGGCATCGGCACTGCCTCGCACCAACATGACCTTGCATGCGCGAGATATGCAGCACTTGATGGATGCGCCCTTCATGGTGGCGGAATCCCTCTGGCATGCTCAATATGAAGCGGGCGGCGTTGATTTCCATATCTGGGCTTATGGCAAAAACACGCCAAACCAAGCGCAATTTATTGCAGACCATCAGCGCTTTTCAGCAAGTCAAATCGCCCACTTCAAATCTTTCCCTGCTGCATTTTATCATTTCCTCTACCTCTTTCCGGAAAGGGAAACACGCCATGGCGTGGAGCACGAGGATAGCACGGTCATCACACTCGGTCCTTCCTCCAAGTGTCTTACGCAGGAAGGTTACGACGAATTGATTGGCATCGCTTCCCATGAACTCTACCACGCTTGGAATGTGAAGCGGATTCGACCTGCGGAATGGACGCCTTACGATTTTAGCCAAGCCTGTCCAAGTCCGTTGGGCTATGTCGCTGAAGGCGTCACGACTTACATGGGCGATTTATTTCTCTATGAAAGCGGATGCATTGATTTGAACGGTTGGTGTCGGAAAATGGAGCAGCTTTTGATGCGCCACGTCAACAACCCAGGCCGACTCAATATGAGTGTTGCGGCATCGAGTTATGACACCTGGCTCGACGGATACAAGCTTGGGGCACCGGGCAGAAAGGGATCCATTTACGTCGAAGGTGCTGTACTTGCATTCCTTTGCGACGTTCGAATTATGCAGCAAACGAATGGAGAAGCGTCGCTCCAAACAGCCATGCAGCTGCTTTGGGAACAATTCGGCAAGGATCGCATTGGGCTTACAGCAGCAGACTATTGGTCGGTTCTCAATGAGGTAGCCGGTGGTCAAGATGCGCTGAATGACTTACGCGAGAAGCATGCTGATGGGTGCGATGATACCTGGGAAGCATTGGTGTCCAGCATGGAATGGCAGGGTCTTCAACTCACTCAATCACAGGAGGACGGAGGGGTTATCAGGGTACAGCTTGTACCCAAAGTGGCCTGACAGTTCGCTCAGAGAGACTGCCCCCCCAGGGCCGTTTGAATCAGATTGGCCCCCATACGCAAAGCCATTTGACGGATTGACTCGGGATCTCGGTGGACTTGCCAGTCTTCCCAGCCGTCACCCAAATCCGATTCAAAGTCATAAAAAACCACCAACCGACCTTCATGGAATAAACCATAGCTCCGGGGAGGCAGGTCGTCGTGCTCATGAATTTTGGGAAGTCCCTTTTCGAAATCAAAGGCGCTATGAAACACGGGATGAGACCAGGGCAGCTCCACCCAATCCGATGCAGGAAAGACTTTTCTCATCTCCTTACGGACGTAAGGGTCCATTCCATAATTGTCTGAAATGTGCAGGAATCCACCCGCTTCTAAATAGACACGGAGATTCCTCGTTTCAGATGCTGAAAAGACAACGTTTCCATGCCCCGTCATGTGAATCCAAGGAAAATCAAACAATTCGGACGATCCCACATCCACCGTCGGCACCTCTTCGCTCAATTTCATTCCCAGCGCATCATTGCAAAAGGACACCAAATTGGGAACAGCCGTCGGGTTGGAGTACCAATCGCCACCGCCCCGATACTTCAAAACTGCCAATTGATAAAAATCATCCTGGCCCAATGAATCCGGCAACAAACTGAGAATCAGAGACGCCGTTAAGCCACCGATAAAAAAAACTTTGGAAGACCGAAACATAAGACGAAGGTAGTTCGTACGATTGCACAGCCCATACGTGATGGGATTTAAGTTATATTTGCGCCCCTGAAAAACCTTGTTGCGTCATGCAAAATAAGAACGCCGTTCTGCTCTTTACGATTCTACTGTCCTTTGCAACTCTCTACACACTGAGTTTCAATTGGGTAGCCAATAATTATGAAAAAGAAGCAGACACCTATGGAGCTTACATCGCTGACTCTTTGGAGTCAACTGGTGAAATCACTGAAGACGAATGGAGTGTAGCTGCCGCTCAGGCCGCTCGTGAATTTCTTCGAGACAGTGCGGATGCTGAAATCTATCCAATCTTTGGACACACGTACCGCGAGGTCATTGAACAGGAATTGAACCTGGGATTGGACTTGCAAGGTGGCATGTCAGTCACATTGGAGGTGAGTATCCCTGATTTGATCATCGCCTTGAGCGATTACTCAAGCAACGCCACTTTTCGTGCGGCATTGAGTGAAGCAAAAGAAGCGCAGAAAACCACTCAAGGCCTGACCTTTGTGGAGCTTTTCCAGCAATCTTGGGTTGCGCAAAACGCGGCTTCAGCATCACCGATTGAATTGTGGCGCATCTTCCACAATCTTGAAAGCAAGGATCTGTTCCCTGCACAGTCAACGGAAGAAGAGATTTTTGTCATTCTTCAATTTGAAGCGGAAACGGCCATTACGAATACCGAAAGCATCATCCGCAAGCGGATTGACCAGCTCGGTGTCGCTCAGCCCAACGTACAGAAAGTCAGTGGCGGCCGAATCTTGGTTGAGTTGCCCGGCATCGATGACCGCGACCGTGCTCGCAAGCAATTGAAGAGTACCGCGAACTTAGAATTTTGGGAAACGTATTTTAACGATGAAGTTTTCCCACGGATTAGTGCTGCTAACAATGCGATTGGCCGGGCCTTAACGCCAGAGTTATTCGGAGCGGACGCTCCAGCAGACAGTGCGCTCTCCATCGATCAGCAGCGTTCAAAGAATCCACTGTTCAGCTTTTTCCAACCTGAATTGCAGCGTCGCTCTGCGGTGGTCGGCTATGCAGCAGTAGCAGACACCAACCGTGTCAACGACTTGCTCAACATGCCGGAAGCGCGCCGTGCGCTGCAGTCCGACTTGCGCTTGTTGTGGGAAGCGAATCCCACTCAAAACGTGGCCGCGTTGTATGCCGTGAAGGATGAAAGCGGAAAAGGAAAGGCCAAGCTTTCGGGCAAAAGCATCGTCGACGCCCGAGTGAGCTATGACGAGATCGGAGATGTGGTGGTCAGCATGACCATGGATTCTGAAGGATCCGGTATTTGGGGTCGGATGACTGAAGCTTGTGCGAGCGACAACCAGCGTGCAGTGGCCGTGGTATTGGATGGCTTGGTCTTCAGTGCACCCAGTGTTCAATCCGCTATTACGAGCGGTCGTTCTCAGATTAGCTTCGGTTCTAATCAAAGCATTGAGCAGAAAATGCTGGAAGCAAATGACCTCGCTGGTCTTTTGAAAGCAGGTTCTCTGCCTGCTCCAGCCCGCATCGTTGATGAGGTGAGTGTAGGACCACAATTGGGTGAAGAAAACATCAAAGCTGGCTTGAGTTCGTTCTTGATTGCTTTGATGGTCATCCTCCTGTACATGGTATTCTACTACAAGGGTGCAGGTTTAATTTCTGATTTGGCCTTGGTTGCCAACTTGTTCTTCCTCATTGGAGCGTTGGCTTCATTGGGAGCAGCTTTGACCCTTCCTGGTATTGCCGGTATTGTGTTGACCATCGGCATGGCGGTTGATGCGAACGTTTTGATTTACGAGCGAATTCGTGAAGAGATGCGCAGCGGCAAGGGTATGATGATGGCGGTCAAGGATGGATATTCCAAAGCCTACAGCGCGATCATCGACGCCAACTTGACGACATTGTTGACTGCATTTGTTTTGTACAGCTTCGGTAGTGGTGCCATTCGTGGTTTCGCCACGACGTTGATCATCGGTATTTTCACTTCACTTTTCTCTGCAATTGTGTTGACTCGATTGATTTTCTTTAGCCGATTGGAGAACAAAAAGCCCATCAGTTTCTACACAGAGACCACCAAGAATTGGTTTACCAGCATCAACATCAATTTTGTTGGCAACCGGAAAAAGTTTTATATCCTCAGCAGCGTCATTGTAATTGCCGGTTTGGGAAGCCTAGCTACCCGTGGACTGGAGCAGGGTGTGGAATTCTCAGGCGGAACAACCTTTGACGTGTCCTTTGAAGAGCCCGTCGATGCGCAAGAGGTGCGCGAAGCGTTGGCTGTTGCCTTCACGGAAGATGGTTCCGCTGGAAACCCCATCGTTCAAACGAAGGGCAGCGATTCCAAGTTGCGCATCAAGACGAACTATATGATCAACAATCCTGATCCCAATCAGGATGAGTTGATTCAGGGTGCCTTGGCATCGGGTTTAGCGACCATAGGACAGCCCTACACGCTTGACCAATACAACAAGGTAGATTCCACCATTTCAGATGATTTCAAGGCGGGCGCTAAAAACGCAACCATCTTCTCATTGCTCATCATCTTCCTATACATCTTCTTCCGATTCAGGAAGTGGCAGTACGGATTGGGAGCTTTGATTGCCATGGTGCATGACGTGGTCATCGTATTGAGCGTCTTCAGTATTTTCGCTGGCATCCTTCCTTTCACTATGGAAATTGACCAGGCGTTCATTGCAGCAATTCTGACGGTCATTGGATATTCCATCAACGACACGGTGGTCGTGTTTGACCGTATCCGTGAATACGTTGGGCTCTATGGCGACAAGCGTGAGGATGGCGAGTTGATGAACGACGCTTTGAACAGCACGTTGAGCCGAACCATCAACACATCACTTTCGACATTCGTTGTATTGCTGACCATCTTCGTGTTGGGCGGCGACAACATTCGAGGCTTTGTATTCGCCTTGATGATCGGTGTTGTGGTTGGAACTTATAGCTCAATCTTCATTGCCACTCCAAGTGTATTGGACTTCAGCAAGCGATTGAAGGCTTAAGCCGGTTGACACTTCCATTGAAAAAGGCCACCCTTGCGGGTGGCCTTTTTTGCGTCCAATTCAATGCGTTTATCTGCCGATGCCGACGTTCCCATTTCGAATCAATCGATAGGGACTCAACCTTTCCAAGTCAAAGACCAATGCAATGGGCCAGTCCTTGAGCGTGAATTGATTCGAACTATCCACCAAGCCATTGATTGAATACAATGGAACTTGGATCTTCAGTACGTTGAGGTCCCATTCAATTCCTGCGGAGAACACCTCGTCATCTTCGAGAAGCAAGACACCTCCATACGCGCTCAATCCAGCGAAGAGATCTCGGGAGACTTTAACCGATGCCATGGAGCGGTAATTCTGATTCAAATCGTCTTTCCACCAATGGGTCAAGCCCCCTTGCTCATGGGCTACGTGGTTGAATCGCGATGATTCTGCTCGATTGAAAAACAAATGGTCCTTGAGCGGATCCCGTGATCCGGTCACACCCATGTTGGCCAACGTGTACACCCCCTCGGCGCCGAGAACAACCCCCGCGTACAATCGGAAATTCCAGCTGCGTCCGTTTTCCCGCACCACTTGTTTGCGCTCCCAAAGCCCTTCCAATGTCACGGACGCCTCGTCTTTTTCAGGAAAAAGCCCTGGAGTCTGGTAAATCCCCAGCCAATCGCTGTTCATCATTTGTCGGGCTACCCCGACCGCTGACGCACGCACTTGCCACACTTGCTTCACACGTGGCTTTTGTTGATTCACACGATAATTCAAGCGCATGGCTTGGTGATACACCTTGGTTTGGGGGGCAAACGCTGGATCGAGGGCGTCGGGATCGTAGGTAAACG
Organism: uncultured Flavobacteriales bacterium; assembly: GCA_937881575.1. Classification (GTDB taxonomy): domain Bacteria; phylum Bacteroidota; class Bacteroidia; order Flavobacteriales_D; family Sanyastnellaceae; genus UA16. Next base: position 26,423 of record CALGEI010000153.1, read on the forward strand.
ATGACCTCACATCGATCCAATCGAGGTTCAATTGTGACGACAATGGACGCGACGGGTGGCGGTTGAAGTTTCCTGTAAGCCGAAGATTCGAGCGGATGTACTGCCGCGTATGGTGCCCTTCCAACCCGACATCACCGAATTGACGCAATTGACCCTCTAGTCGCCATTGGTTCATGTGGTAAGCCACCCGAGCCATGCCCACTGGCTGGTTCCGTTCGGTGCTCCACATCGGCATCACCATCCATTCAAAATCGCGCATCGGTA
>CALGEI010000154.1 GCA_937881575.1 uncultured Flavobacteriales bacterium
GCAATCAGAAATGGTTGCTCTTTTTTGGTTTAAGGCACTCAAGGTCAGCGGCTTTGGTGTGGACGGTGAATGCGTGGCTGCTGTTTATTTCCCCGTTGTCTGATTCAAAACTTGACACGGCTTAAGGCCAAACAGAAGCAGACATCGAATGCGTCTGTTTTCAGCCAAAACAGCCAAAAGCTATTGAATTCACCCAAACGATCCTGCCAAAGGATGCGTGTGGCGCAGGAAATTATTGGACCATCAACCGCTGCATGGGAGAGGAGCCCCATTCGCCGACTTGGATGAGGTAAGCTCCGCCGGCCCATCGGCTCACGTCGATGGGACGACCATCCCACGTGCCATTCATAACGAGGCGACCTTGGAAATCGAACACGGTGATTGGACTGAAAGCGGGACAATTTCGCAATGAGAAACTTTCAGAAGCCGGATTCGGAGCAATGGTCCAGAGCGATTGGGGCGTTGTAGTGGTCAATTCAAATTCGTCCACACCCGTGACGTTGCCGTAGATGTAGTATTCGTATTCTGCCCGCGCAGGAGACAATGCAATGGCGTCGGCGTTGGATGCTCGGATGTAAAAGAGGAGGTTGTCTTCGTTGGTGTCTGGCAGCAGTGCCGTGAACATTCCGTCCCCCGCAATGGCATCGCCTTGAGTGCCATCATCGGACATGGCCATGGACTGAAAGTCACTGGCCATGTCGCCAGTTGTCCACATCATTTCCAAGGCATTGGCATCGATGGTCGGCACGTGAACGGAGCCGTTTTCAACTACGACGGAACCTAGGACCGGGGCTGACTCTGAAATTTCGGGGTGATTGCTCAAGAAGTCCATGCGCTCCTCTACGGTGCTCAGGATGCCACCAAATCCCCAGTCGGACCAAAAAGCGCTGGTCACGTTGTCGCTGAAGTAATTAAAAGAGAATAAAGCGTTCGGGTCGGCCTCCGCGGCGTCACTGGCCAGTGTTTGAAATGCCGCAATTTCCTGCGCAATGCCATCGACATCCATGGATTCTTCCATGATGGTTCGGATGTGCGATAGATACAATTTCCGGTATAATGGCTGGTTATAGAGGAATTGTGTCAAGGGGCGGTTGTCCCATGCAGCGCCATTGCCCGTGAAGAATGGATCAAAATGATACACATCATCCGGGCTCCAATAGCTCCAGCCCATGACGGCGCCGACAAACGAATTGTCGAGGTCCCATGGGATCATTTGGAATCGACCTTCCACATCTTGGTAGAGGTAGTAGTTGTGGACATAATAACCATTGTACGTATCGAGATTGCTCACCACCGTATTGACGGCCATGGCCCAGAGCACCCGGTCAATATTCAGAATGGCCCCCAAATTCTCAGGCGAAAACTCCAGCATGGTGATGAGATCGTGCAGCGCTTCCCATCCATCATCCGATTTGATGGTGTAACTGTCGTAATAACTGGCCGTGTCTGGACCGAGGTAGCTCAAGGTTGGATTGCCACCGTCAGTCCCGCCGTTTCCGCCTTGATCACAAAAAACTCCCGCACCGTCACACTTGAAAAGTACTCCACTGTTCTCGTCGAAGTGTTTGTTCAAGAATTGCTTGTTGATGGATTCCGTGTTCACATACAATCCCGTGTAATTTCCTTGGGTGTGGAGTTGGATCAGATTGATTTCTGGAGTCGGGAGGTATTTGCGGTAAATCCGGCTGGCGATGTACTCTTTGCAGTAGGTCGGGTCAAGCCACGCGTTGGCCAATTTGACCTTGTTGTAGCCCATGAGGTCTTGCCCGGAGATCCAATGATTGAAATCCAGGTTGTATGGCACTTTAACGCTCCCGTCATCGTTCGGAAGGCAAAAAGTGGAGTTGCCTTTGTAGCGGACCCCCACGCTGTCCATTGCCATCCCATCGATGGAGACGGAGGCTGGAATGCGCATGGCCGGTTCATTGAAAAAAGCATTGATCAAAACCGAATGGTAATTGTCGTCTTCGAACGTGACATTCATTTGACGCAGAATGCTGGGGTCGAACAAACCGCCATCCGGATCATACCGTTGTTGCGGATCATGAATGATGAGGTTTTGACTGAGAGCAATTTTGGACTCGGTTCCAGCCAGACTCAAAAAAACAAAAAAGAAGAACTTGCGCATGCGCCGAAATTAAGGAATTCGATTTGTTCTGGTGATGAGCGAAGAGAGATTGATCGTTAGCGACGCAGGCTTTCCATTTCGCTGGTCTCCACTCAACCCGCGTGGTAACGCGCAATATCGTTGAATTGCGGTTACAAGGAGGGGGCGCGGTCCGTTTGTCGAGGCGTGTTGGGGAAGACATGATTGTGATCCCGCGGGTTGCCCGTCCTCTACACGAAAGTTTCGTTGTAAAGTCTTATGAGGAAACTCCAGAAACAGGACTTTAAGTGTTCAAGGGCCAGAAACCCATGAGTCGTACGCGGGACGGCTTTTTGGAATCGGAATTGGCAAATTGCTGCTCAGTCCGGGCGCTATGCTCCAATTTCAAAAGGCCAAGTCGATGTGCACGCAAGAATTGCTGCCAAATGCGATGCTCTGTGGTCTGAGGGCCATCTTGAATGCTCTCAAAGACGTAGTTCTTTTTAGGTGACCATGCTGCGGTCAATGCATTGCCGAATGCGAAATGATTTTTGACTCCTGTCCGAAGCAACAGCTGCTCCGTGTTGCACAGGCGACAGTGGAATTGCCGTGTTGTACCTCCGAGTGGATACGCCATTCAGTATTCAACCGCAGGTTGCTAGAAGACATGAGCCTGTTGCCCCGCGTATTTTCAGCCGGGAAGCCGAACAATGTTAAGTCGTCAAAGCCATAAGGGGTCGCTGACTTCTGAGGTTTCCCACCCAAAAAACAAGCGAGATATTTCTTCGGAATCAAGGGCAGATCTCCCCGTACAAGGTCAAGAATTCTAACAAATCGGCGGATCCCACAACGGCATTCTCGTCCAAGTCATAGGGGCCAGTCCAGTCGTTTCCAAAGGCACTCAAAAACAACAAGAAGTCGCTGACGTTGATGATTGCATCGGCATTGAAGTCACCGGGGCAGAAACCACCAGCAAGGAAGCCTTCGCCTCCGCATCCCATGGACCATTCGGGAAAAGAGTAACCTTCAGCACAATGGAACGACTGGATGCCAATTTCTTGACCAATCAATCGAGCTCGACCATCATCCATGGGCGGATGAATGCCGCCCCACATGCGCGAGAGAGCACTTTCATTGGCGGCATCGTAATACGTTGCCCACTGCAGCTCAAAACTCATTGACGGGCCATCTTCAAAGACCAAGAACTGATTCATGGTCACAGGAAAAGTTCCGATTCCACCAGGGAAGTATTCCGACCCCGTGAGCAGGGTGAGCACTTCGGCGGCAGCGCGAGAAAAAGTCGAATGTCCGCTGACATAGCCGGCAAATGGAGGCGTCACAAAAGAAGGGCGTTGGTAGGGCCACCAGTTCTTGGCAAGAATCCATCCCACACCCGCCTCATCGATGAACGGGACTTCCACGTAATCGGGACCTCGCCAAGCGAAGACTTTGATCTCTCCAATGTATTCGTTGTTGAAGCCAGCAAGCGGATCGCCTGCTTCGACCACTTCAACATAGTCTTCGATGAGCGGTAGGCCCGAAGGATGATAATTGGTGAGGCTCGTGTCCGATGATTGTCCCATTTCGGCCATGTATCGAATGGCTGATACAGGCCGTGTGTAATCGTGATAACCTTTGATGCTCCAGGTGGCGACAGCTGAATCATGCATGGCGCCAGCGAGGGCTAAGAATGCTTTTACGGTATACTCCAAAGGATCCAATTCAGGTCCTTGTCCTCTCCAGCGGGTTTCGAATAACGGGTGCATCATGACCTCGTTGAGCAAGGTGAACCAGTGACCTGGAGGTGTTTCCGAATCCGGACCGTCCGCCCAGAATTCTGCCAAGCAGCGGGTGTAATCACCCCGCGGCACGGGGTTGGGAGCGTATGCTTCACCGGTTACCGGATTGATGCTGTGCCCGGTGAATCCTCCTCCTCCTTCGAAGAAATCATAGTAGTCAGGGAAATCCTCAACGGCTGTCACAAAGGATCCATTTGAGCCAAGTGCGCCGGGAGAGACATCCCACATGATGCCATCTGTTGGATCCAGGTGAGAAGACCAAATGGAGACCATGGAGAAATTCCATTTCCAGGGGTCATTGAGCCCCCCCGCGACCGAAGTGGAATCCAGGTGAACGGGAGCTCCTGGATTCTTCCAAACCTCGTAAGTGCAACCATCACGTTCGAGGGATTCCAAGTCGGCAGAATCCAAAGAGAAGGGGACTACTTCGCCCCATTCGGGTCCTACAAATTCCGGGATTTCTGTGCTAACGTTCCCGCTCTGATCAATGAAAACAGTCAATTCAATGGGTTGCCAATGATTCGGGTCAATCACATTGGGGTTTCCTGGGAATTCCGGTTGTATGTTCGGGTTGATGGCTTCATAACAGTTGGAGGCGTAATCCAATGCTTCGTTGGAGCCGTCTTGCAATCCGAAAGCGATGATTTGCTCCGCCACATAATTCCCCAAAGCGGGCGCCCCGTCATTCACATAATCGGTGGATAAAAATGAAGGGTCATAGCCCAGCTGGGCCATGCGAGAATTGATGTTGAATAAGGTGATCTCTCCATCGGGAGTTTCTCCAAATCGATGCGTCATAATCCGATAAGCGGCGTAGCTAATCGCTGCATCCCGCGCTTCAGCAACAGCGGCTGGGGAATCCGGAATAACAACCCCATCGAATGGGACCTCAAAACCAGCCCATGCTTTCCCGAGAAAAAAAGTCTCCGAAGGACCGTTGTCATAGGCCGCCCAACAATCGTACATGGCAATGCTCGTGTGCAGCAGGTTCCGGGCGTGGACGGTTGGTCGCGCGAAGTCATTCCGAATTCCTTCCAGGACCTCTTCATTCCAGATGTGGGCAATGTTGTTCGACTCTTGTGACGAACTGGAGTTGATGCTCCCTATGCTACAAGCAATGAGGCACCCAACGTAAATGCGATTCATGAATATTCGTTTTCAACAAGACGTGTTCCCGAAAGATAGGTTGACGCACTGAAATAGAAAACAGGTTACTTTGACTCTTTAAAACCAATCCTATGAGTTTCAATACTTCGCATTTGTTAATTGCTGCTGCATTTGGAATGATCGGCTTTGCACTTGGTCGCGTAACCGTTCCAATGGGGCATCAGATGGGGCCCATGCATGGAATGTTCATGGGGGATTCTCCCTCAGGAGATGTCCAGATGTTCATTCAGGAAATAGAAGGAGGAGAATTCGAAGGGGACACGGTATTCGCCATTCCAGGCGGTGAAGTTCACCTTGTACGTGACGGAGAGAGCGTAGAGGTGAACGTTGAGATGACGGATCAAGTCGAGTCTTCCGAAAACATCTGGGTTGATGGCGACGGAGCGGTTCGGGTTGTTAAAAAAGTAGTGGTCGTCACCAGTGACGACCACTGAGAAGCCACCGGGGGATTCAAGCGTTTTGCGACATCAGGATTCGTGAAAGCGGTGCGTCAGGGTTCGCTGAGCGCTCCCATTTTTCCGTCGTGATAGTCCATGATGGCCCGCTGGATTTCCTCATAAGAGGACATGACGAAAGGACCATGGGAAATCACAGGCTCATTGAATGGAGCTCCGGTCAGCATCAAAACACGGCATGCGTCGAGGCTTTCGATGTGAATCTGAGTAGATTCTCCGGGCATGATCGTGGCCATATGTCGACCTTCCGTTCGCTTTCCATCCACAAGAATAGCGCCGTCTAGGACGTAGAGCAGGCCAGTCCATTCAGAGGGGATTTCGATGTCCAATGCAGAACCCGCCTCGTCGGTTTTGAAATTCACAACCCGCAGGGGATGGCTGGAGTGAATCGGCGATGTGTGTTCGTCCCACTGTCCTTGAACGAGTGCAATGGACCAACCGCCTTCTTCCCACGCAGGGGTGTCCGATTTAGAGAGGGGTTGATACGATGCCGGGTTCATCTTGTGTTCGCTTGGCGTGTTGACCCAGAACTGGATCATCTCGAGCATGCCACCGTCTTCTGCAAGAGTGTCATCAGGACGCTCACTGTGCACAATCCCGTTGCCCGCGTCCATCCACTGAGTGCCTCCCGCGTGAATCACCAGGTCATTTCCGAGAGAATCTCGGTGTCTCAGCCCGCCAGCGTAGATGCACGTCACAGGGCTGAATCCTCGATGAGGATGCGGTCCGACTCCGATGTCATAAGGAGATTGTTTGCCTGGCAAAAAGTCCTGCCAATGGTGCAGCAAGAGAAAGGGGCCAATGCGATCAAATTGGGGCGAAGGAAGAGGCTGCTCCACATAGTTAGGTCCCATGGGCAAGCGTTGAGCTTGTACGACGGTTTGAATCCGAGAAGGGGCAGAATTGGAGGAATTCGACATGTCTGCAAAGAAAGCCGAAAGCCCCAAGAATTCAGAACTTCCCGAATGTTATCTTCGCAGCGTCCGTGAATGAAAAAAACCAATTCAAATGAATAACGCACAAACTTTTTTGATGGCTTTTGGCGCTGCTCTGCTTTTGATTTCTTGCGGCGCAGGGACAGAATCTACAGGAGCAACATCTGATACTGCAAGTCCAACGGCCTGTGAGTGTTTGGTTGAAATGAACGCATCCTTGTCAACATTGATGTCAGATGAGCAATCGAACAAAAAGAGTGTTCAAGAATGGACTCAGGCCCTGACGCAAAACACGTCCCCATGCATGCTGGTTCAACGAACTCCTGTGGAGTTGAATGCTTGGAGCAAGGCCCAATCTGAATGCCCTGAATTTCAGGCATACAATGAATTGGTGACAAAATTCAGAGAGCAGCTGGCGGCTGTGCGCGAAGCAACACGTGAAGTCCCTCAAAGCATCAACCAGATTTCTAGCGGTGGAGCGAAAGGGCTGCTCGATCAATTGAGCAAAGGGAACCAATAAGCTGAGTCGACTTTCTAGTTTGAAGGCTCATCTGATTCGTCAGAAGAAGCCATGCCCAATTCTTGAATCAAGACCTTGACTTCATCCTCGGTGGCTTGCAATTGTTTTTGGCAATGTTTGAGTAAGATGGAAGCTCTTCGAATCGACTGGGTTAAGGTGTCGATTGATATATCATCACCTTCAAGTAGCTGCATGAGCTGACGCAATTCAGCCAAGGCGTCGTCAAACTTGGCCGGGATATCGTTGGAGTCGAGATGGGGAGGTGTCATAATCGGTTTAGTTTTCAGTTGTTCTTTTTGAATCGTTCGGCGCAATCGACTGGACCGTCACGCGGGCCATGCCTGTTCGAGTTTGTATTTCCAATTCATCCCCTATGCCAATTCCTTCGAGGTCGGGAATGACTTGGCCCTGAAGACGGAGAATGGCGAAGCCTCGTTTTATGGTTTGTTCAGGATGAAGCGTGGCCATGGACCGTTCCATGGACTGGAGCCTTTCTCCCTGGATCAGCAATTGCTGTTGTGCTCCTCTGAACGGGGTCTTTAGCCAGGCATTCAATTCGGTACGACGCTGAAGAATAACCTGTCGGGATAGCCGTTCCAATTGTTGGATTAGATTTTCGATGGTCTGGTTATTGGCTTGGGTCCATCGTTCAGCTTGCCAATTCAATTGCATTTCCAAAGTGCGCAAGGCATTGCGCTGCCCGCTGACAATGGCTTGACTCGACCATTGAATCTCATTTCCAAACCGGTCCAATTCTCGCTGTTTCTCCTCTAGCCAACGCTGGACCGTGCGTTGCAGGTTAGCGGCCAGTTCATGCACTTCGTTGGTGATCCGATCCAATTCTCGGATAACCGCATCCCCCACATCGGTGGGTGTTTTCCAATACGAGTGTGCGACCAAATCAGCCACGACCAAATCAGATTCATGGCCAATACCGGTCCACACAGGAACGCTGAGAAGACTGATTTTTCGACACAACTCAAAATCATTGAAGCAGTCTAGATCCAATTTGGAGCCGCCACCTCGCACGAGTACAATCAAGTCAGGAGCGCTCGCTTCAGCTTCGATTAAAGCTTCGATGAGCGATTTGGGTGCTGAGGTTCCTTGTACCGTTGAAGCGAAGACTTCGATGCAAAGCCGGCGTTTGGAAGGGTGCAAAAGCGTCTTGGCGATAAAATCTCGAAAGCCGCTCGTGCCAGGTGATCCGACAAGTGCGATGCGCTGCGGAGCTGCCGGAACAGGCAGGCGCTTGTTGAGCTGAAATGCACCGAGTTCTTTTAAACGCGCAATGGTGGCCTGCTTTCGTCGCTCCATCTCGCCAAGCATGTGGCGCAAGTCGACATTCTCAATGAACAGGGAGAGACCATAGCGTTCATGAAACTCAATGCGTGCCGTAAAGACCATCTCTGAGCCGGGGGCTAAGATGGAAGCGGCCTCATCGCCCAATGTTTCAAGAATTCGAGCGCCATTGGAAGGCCAAATCACTCCGCGCATTTTCGCTCGTTGGCTTCCTCCTGATTCCTCTACGAGGTCGACATAGACTGTTTTTTGCCCCAAGCCCGAGGAGATTTTCAGAATCTCAGCACGAATGAGCCAACTTCGATTTCCCGTGGCACGCTCAAGCGCTTGGCGGATGGAAACCGCCACTTGGCTCAGCGAATACACTTTGGGCGGAGCCGGCTGTTGCAATGGGATGAGGTTTGAGTTTGAGCGTGTGTTGTCATTCAATCCAATGACTCAGAAAAGGTACGACTCTGGGATTCATTGTACCTTACGACCATGAAAATTTTGCAAGCAACCCTCTTGATTTTCGTTCTGAATTTTACAGTGAATGGACAGGAGGCATCGCACGTTTCGAACATTCTCAAGGTCAGTCTCACGGATTTCGCCGTCGGTCAGTACACCCTGGGATATGAGCGGATCATGGGGCCAGACTGGAGCATAAACGCCACCATTTCGGGGGTGGGATATCAAGAGGCTTCTCAGAATTATTCGGTGGGCCATTATTATGATGAGTGGGGACAATGGTTCAGCATGCAGGGAGAGGTAGAAGCTCAAGTAGAGGGGGTGGCGATGAGTTTTGGACTCCGGAAATACAGTGCAGCACATGAGATTCGCTCGCATGGGTTTTATGGTGGAGTCTTCACTCAATTTCGACGTTGCACAACAGAATTTAGTGAAGAATTTGAAGCGTTTGAACCCTTTTCAGAACTGTATGGGTTGGCCTATCCTCACAGCGTGAACCATGCAGCGACAATCAGTTCTGTTGGTATCGGTGTGGAGTTGGGGTACCATTGGTTGGCAGCGAATGGGTTGAGTTTGGATGTGTTTGCTGGTCCGATGTTTCGTTCGATGAGCCGAGAGCGCGTGTTTGAATCGCTCCCTATGACGGAAGAGGATGCGTTGGATGGGCTAGAGAACCGGTTGAATAACCAGTATTTCTTGAGTCCTCAATTTTCTGACTTGTACATGGGGAGAACAGGCTCCTGGTTTCGAGCGGGCATTACGTTGGGGCTAAAATTATAACAGTTGAGCATGTTCAAAAAGGGGCTTTTACTCATAGGACTTGGCATCGGCATTGCGCTGGCGATTGGGCTGTTTCAATATTTCAAACCCGCGAAGGACCATGGCGCCCAACCGATTCAATCGTCCCTGCTGGCCGCGGAATTGCATGCCGCCTTCAATTCAGTCGATTCCAGCGAATTCCTTGAAATAGGAGAGGTCGTTGCTGTCTCGGGCATCGTTCAATCTGCGGGTGAATCCTCGTTGCTGCTTCACCCCGGAATTTCATGTGCGATGGCTACGCCTTTGTCTGATCCCGAGGCACTGATTGGAACCGAAATCAAAGTGAAAGGCCGTTTGGTCGGATTTGATGAGTTGTTCGGTGAGGTGCAATTGGACTTCGTTTCTGTCATCGAATCATGAGCTAAGATGTTTGTGGAGTATCCGCTGCTAGGGGCTCAAGAACTGAAGTCATCGCTTGATCATTGGCTGCCGCTGGTTGAAAATAGCGCAATCAAGAATGGGGACCGTTGTCAATCACTTGATGCCTTGGTGGGTTTCATTCAGGAGAAGATGAAAACGACGGCTCAAGAAGCGGTAGACTTGGTTTTCATTTGCACCCACAACAGTCGCCGGAGCCAATTGGCTCAAATTTGGGCACAGCGCATAGCGGATGATTTGGGATTGAATTTTGTGCGGTGCCATTCTGCGGGGACAGAAAGGACGGCTTTTCATCCAAACGCCATTGCGGCGCTTGTAAATCGTGGTTTTGTTGTGGAGTCCAGGCGAATGGGGATGCATGAAATCCATGAAGTATCGGGGCCTAATGGGGGGGATTCGATCCCGTGTTTTTCCAAAACATTGGAAGATTCCTCCTTGCCCCAAAAGGGATTTATTGCCATCACAACATGTGACGATGCAGACCGGGCGTGCCCTGTGATCAGCGGGTCGCTGTGCAGGTTGGCACTTCCATACTCCGATCCAAAAGTCAGCGATGACACACCGAATGCTTTAGAGACGTATGCACGACGTTCGGACGAAATCGCGATCGAAATGCTGTATGTTTTGGGCCAAGTGAGCAAAGCTCGGCGGATAGCTAAGAACGGGCGTCAGCATCAACCCGAGTAGATTCCTGTTTCAGTCGAATCAGCGACCCAACAAGAAAAGAAGGCTGAATCCAGTCAAAAATACCAGCCCTCCCCAAGACAAAGCGATCATCCAACGCGGAGGCCTGGCTTCGAGTGGGAAGCTCTTTCGTGTCACCAAATAAAGATTGGCTCCTGCGACGAGGGGAGCAACCAGGAAACTCAGAGTGGTAGCGATATCAACCAGCACCGTAATGTCATTTGGGAAGGCCAGGATGAGTGTCAATGCTCCGAGGGCTATTCCGATCAAGCTCAACCGCTCGTGCCGAGTGCGTTTCGATGACCCTGATCCTGTGAGCGAAGCGATTGAGCGAGCCAAAGAACGCGCGTAGCCGTCCAAACAGGCTATGCAAGTTCCGAGCATGGCTGAAAATGCTGCAGTGGCAATGATCCACCAACTCCAGGAACCGATTGCTTCTGTATACAACTGCACGACACCAGAAGCGAACGCCGCGGTTCCTTCCGGAAACTCCACCTGGTGCGCGTAAAAAAGCAAAGCACCTAAGCCTAGAAATAGGAGCGCCAAAACAGCAGAAAAAACAAAGCCAACATTGAATTCTCGGAGCGTGTCCCGCAGTGGAGGATGGTATCCTGTTTGTTCGATGCGCTCAAGCGTCCAGATGCTGTTCCAAGAACTGAGGTCCACGGCAGTGGGCATCCACCCCATCAGGGCAATCAAGAATGCCAATCCAGCTCCTGACCAAGGAGTGAAGTCAATCGGTGGAGGAGGTACCGCGCTCAACGGTGTGTGAAAAAGAGCGGCAATGAAGGCACCCGCTGTGCTGATGAGCAAGACTCCAGCAATGATCTTGATCAACGAATCGAGCGCTTTGTATTGTCCCCAAAAAAGCAATCCAGTTGCTAGCGAGAAAACAGCAACGGCGACACCCGGCGTCGCATTCATTTCCAAAGCATTCGAAATGCCAAAGAGGTTGTCCAGAAATGAGGCCGTTACGATTCCAATCGCCCCCATGACGAAAAAACAGGTACTGACAGTGATGATGAGGTAGAGAACGGCGGCTCCTTTGCCCATGGACCGGTACCCTTCAACGAGAGATTCTCCCGTCGCATTGGCGTAGCGACTACCAAACTCGAAAAAGGGATATTTCGCCAGGTTGGCGGCAAGCACGGCCCAAACGAGTCCAAATCCGACGAGCGCTCCTGCTCGGGTGGATTGAACCAAATGGCTCACTCCGATGGCCGTGGAGGCGAATAAAATTCCAGGGCCCAAGACTTGCGTCCAATGCGATGCTTTTTTCGATCGGTTCATGCCGCCGGACCTTGGTCATTTTGAGCATCCAACAGACGATAGGTCACCCACATGCGCCAGCCGACGATTCCTTGCTCCCATTTCTTCAACCCAATCAAACTAGCACGGCGGCTCATCCGGGGGAGCAACAAACGGTTCAGGAAGCTCAGAGCTTGCCAAAAAAATAAAGTTGATTTCATGCCTCCGCGAATTGAGTTGCGGGGCAAGTTAAGCAGGTCAGTTTTTCTTCTCCCCTACAAACCAGTCCTCTTTGTATTTGAACAGAACGTTGAAGGTGGTCAATGAACCATAAATCTTGGTGATGTATTGCTGGATTTCCACCTTGTCCGAATCCGACATTTTCGAATTCGAATTGATCTTCGCTTCAAGAACGCGCAATCGATCACGGGTCATAACAATCTTGTGAAAAAAGGCGTCAATTGGAATTTCCTTGGGCTTCATGTCGGTGTCCTCGGGCTGGATGAGCAGGACTCCTCCGTCCCATTTGTCCGCGAGTGTCACATCCTGAGGACGGTCATCCCCGCGCAAGCGATCGGTGAAATCTTCTAGCACATGTTCCATAGCCGTCATGATATCACTGACATCAGGCTTCGCGATATCCAATGCGTCTTCTAAGATTTCCAGGCCGTTGTATTCCATGGCGATCGATTTTTCGCCGTGATCTTGAAAGTAAACCCTCCAAAATTCTCCATCGCGTCCAAAGATGACGCCTTCACCGTGTGAGGGGTGAATTATTTTTGCTCCGATTCCTGTCATGACCATGTTCTTGTGGTTTCGATATACTGCGCTTTTGGATAAAAGGTTACATGGGACAGGGATTGTGGATTTTTCACCACCTCCTTGTGGGGATTTCATGTCATGTGGCGTCAGGTTCATGCAGGAAACAGCGCCAAATTGCATGCATGCCTGGAAAGTCTAGAAAAATATACCGTTGGGATCGAATTGGTTTGGTGTTGGGAGGCCTAGCACTGTTCTCTTTTGGTTTGGCGGCGTGGGTTGCGCCAGAAGAGGAAGAAGAGGTTGGAGAGATCCTGGCTCACCCGAATCACATCGAACTTCCGACTCCTGTCGCTGCGATTGAATTGCAGGAATTGGAAGTGACTGCTGTTGCAAAACCCGAATTGGAGGAGGTTGTATTGCCATGCAGTTGCAACAAAAAAGTATTGAAACTGGCCAAAAATCCTTACACAGACCACCGTCGAGCAGCGCGTAATTTGCCCAACAGCTTTTTTGTCAAAGACAAGAATGAACTGAATGCAGGCAAACGCAATGGGAAGCTGGCGGAAGTCAAGGATGGTCGAGGATATCACATCAGTGCGCTTTCTCACAGCTATGCGGTCTTGTTGCCTGAGGTCAAGGAGTTGCTGAAGGATTTGGGCAATGATTTCGCAGATTTGTTGGTCGGTACGCCGAGCGAAGGGACGCGGATTCGGGTGACGAGCTTGACGAGAACGGTCAAACAACAAAACCGTTTGGGGCGTCGGAATTACAACGCAATCGATGAGGCTTCCACGCACAGTTATGGGGCATCATTTGATATTGCCTTTACGGATCGTCCCGACAATGAGGCCGATTGTTCAGCGCCTACGCGCGCCATGCAACAGGTCTTGAGTCAGTATCAAAAAGCCAAACGCATCCTGGTGATTCCAGAGCGTGACTGCATGCATGTTACGCTGAGGCCGTAAAGAAGGAATGCAGTGCAATAAAAAAGCCCAGCGCCAAAATGGAGCCGGGCTTTTTTGTGTTCGAAAAGGAATGAGCGCTAGAGGTGGATCACCTCGCCATACGCTGCGGCAGCGGCTTCCATCACCGCTTCACTCAATGTCGGGTGTGGGTGAATGGTCTTGATCAACTCGTGTCCGGTGGTCTCCAATTTGCGCAATGCAACCAGCTCGGCGACCATTTCAGTGACATTGGCGCCGATCATGTGGCCGCCCAACAATTCGCCGTATTTCGCGTCGAAGATGAGCTTTACGAAACCGTCCTTGTGCCCCGAAGCGCTTGCTTTTCCTGAGGCAGAAAATGGAAACTTTCCAATTTTGATGTCATGTCCAGCGTCCTTGGCTTGCGCCTCGGTCATGCCGACACTGGCTATTTCAGGGAAACAGTAGGTGCATCCAGGGATGTTCCCATAATCGATGGGTTCAGGACGTTTCCCGGCGATTTTCTCGACACACGTAATGCCTTCAGCAGAAGCCACGTGCGCCAAAGCTGGTCCAGGTACGCAATCTCCAATGGCATAGTAGCCTGGGATGTTGGTGGCGTAGAATGCGTCAACAACCAACTTTCCGTGATCGACCACAATGCCCACTTCTTCGAGTCCGATGTTCTCAATGTTGGCGACGACACCTGCGGCACTCAATACCACATCACAAGCAATGGTTTCTTCGCCCTTTTTGGTTTTAATGCGCACCACATTTTCTTTGGATGAGGAGTCCACGCCCAACACTTCGGAAGAGGTCATGACCTTGATGCCGGCTTTTTTGAAGCTCTTTTCGAGTTGCTTGCTTACATCGGTATCCTCAAAAGGGACAATGCGGTCTTGGTACTCAACGACGGTGACCTCCGTTCCAATCGCGTTGTAAAAGTAGGCAAATTCAGCACCGATGGCGCCTGATCCCACGACGACCATGCGCTTGGGTTGGGTTTTCAGCGTCATGGCTTCTCGGTAGCCAATGATGTTCTTTCCGTCCTGAGGAAGAGAAGGAAGGTGACGGCTTCGCGCTCCTGTCGCGATGATGATGTGATCAGCTGAGACGGTTTGCTTGGTGCCGTCTTCTGCGGTGACCTCGATCTGCTTTCCAGCGAGCAAGTGTCCATTGCCCATGATCACGTCAATCTTATTCTTTTTCATCAAGAACTGCACGCCCTTGGACATGCCGTCCGCTATTCCCCGACTGCGATTCACCATGCCCGTGAAATCCGCTTTTGGCGCATTGACTTGGATGCCGTAATCCTCGGCATGGTTGATATACTCAAAAACATTGGCGCTTTTGAGTAACGCCTTTGTGGGGATGCAACCCCAATTCAGGCAAATCCCACCGAGGGCTTCCCGTTCAATCACAGCAGTTTTCAGTCCCAATTGGCTGGCTCGAATGGCTGTTACGTAGCCCCCAGGGCCGCTGCCAAGTACAATAACATCGTATTTCATATCACGTCGAATGTCAAGAAAATGGAAGGTGCTCGATGCACCCAAAAGTGAATTTCCGTTGCGAAGTTACGTCATCACTTGGAGTGAAAACGTGAATTTTCATCATGGGAGAGGTGTTCGTTCTCTGCGCTACCTTTGTGCCTTTGATTAAATGATTCAACCCGTTTCCCATGGCAAGCCTGTCAAAGTGGAAGCAACTATTCGATAGTATCCGATGCTGAACATCGTATTATTTGGCCCTCCGGGCGCAGGGAAGGGCACGCAGAGTGCATTTTTAGTGGAATCCTATGGCTTGGTTCACTTGAGTACGGGCGATATTTTTCGCGCGAATATCAAAGGAGGAACGGAGTTGGGTAAAATGGCCCAATCGTATATGGATCAAGGTCAGCTGGTGCCTGATGACGTGACCATTCGCATGCTGGAGTCCGAAGTGAACCAGCATCCCGAAGCCAGTGGGTTTATTTTTGATGGATTCCCTCGAACAACGGCTCAGGCTGAAGCATTGGATGCGTTTTTGGATCAACGGGGCACACCGATTTCGTGCATGTTGTCCTTGGATGTAGAAGAAGAAGAGTTGAAGTCACGTCTTTTGAATCGAGCCAAGACCAGCGGTCGACCTGATGACGCGGATCCTGCTGTGATCCAGAAACGCATTGATGTATACAACGCAGAGACGGCGCCTGTCGCGAGTCATTACGCGATCCAAGGAAAGTTCACAGGAGTGGATGGCATGGGATCCGTTGATGAAATAACAGACCGGTTGCGTATGGCCATTCCGGCCTGATTGAACCCCCATTTCCATGGCCAGTGAAAATTTTGTCGACTACGTAAAGATTTGTTGTCGCTCCGGAAAAGGAGGGGCTGGATCAGCGCACTTTATGCGGAATCGAGTAACGGCAAAGGGCGGGCCTGATGGCGGCAACGGCGGCCGCGGAGGTCACGTCATTGCACGTGGCAATAGCCAGTTCTGGACGCTTTTGCATTTGAAATATAGCCGTCACGTCTTCTCCAATCACGGTGAGCCGGGGCGCGGACAGCATAAACATGGCGCCGATGGCGCCGATCGTTACATCGATGTTCCATTGGGCACCTTGATTAAGGATGCTGAAACGGGAGAGGTCGTCGTTGAGATCATCGAAGAGGGTCAAGAAGTGATCATCACTCCCGGCGGACGTGGTGGAATGGGCAATGACCACTTTAAAAGTCCAACTCGACAGACTCCGCGTTTTGCCCAGCCAGGGGAGGATGCGGTTGAAGAGTGGAAGATATTGGAGCTGAAATTGCTTGCGGATGTGGGCTTGGTCGGGTTTCCAAACGCAGGGAAATCCACGTTACTCTCTGTCATTAGCGCTGCAAAACCGGAAATTGCCGATTATCCATTCACCACGTTGAAGCCGAATTTGGGCATGGTGGCCTACCGCGATGATCGCTCTTTTGTGATGGCCGACATCCCCGGGATTATTGAAGGAGCGAGCGAAGGCAAAGGACTTGGTCTCCGATTCTTACGTCACATCGAGCGCAATCCGGTGTTGTTGTTTTTGGTTCCTGCAGATAGCGATGACATCGCTTCTGAATACAAGACCTTGCTGAATGAGCTGGAGCAATACAATCCGGATTTGCTGAAGAAGAAGCGCATTTTGGGTATCTCCAAATGTGATTTATTGGATGAGGAATTAAAAGAGGCGATCAGTGCTGAATTGGGGGAGTTGGACCATCTGTATTTCTCCAGTGTGGCACAACTAGGGATCATGGAGCTCAAGGATTCCGTTTGGCAAGCTATGGACTCTGCGACCGTATGGTAAAAGACCGTTTGACGATAGCGCCGGAAGTTCAAGAGGCCTTGGCGGCAGGAAAGCCCGTTGTGGCTTTGGAGTCCACCATTGTAGCCCATGGCATGCCGTTTCCCCAAAACTTGGAAACGGCTCAAAATCTAGAATCCATCATTCGTGATGGCGGAGCCATTCCTGCGACCATCGCGGTGATGAATGGCCAAATCCAAGTGGGTTGTGATGCGGCCATGCTGCATCGTTTGGCAACGGAGCCTCAAGTGGCCAAGGTGTCTCGGCGTGACTTGCCCATGGCGCTGGCAAGCGGTCAATTGGGCGCTACGACGGTGTCAGGCACCTTGATTGGAGCCGAGCTGGCGGGAATCCGTGTTTTCGTGACGGGCGGAATCGGAGGAGTTCATCGGGGCGTGCAAGATTCTTGGGATGTGTCCGCGGACCTTCCCGAATTGGCTCGTGCTCGCGTGGCGGTGGTTTGTGCAGGGGCGAAATCGATCTTGGACTTGCCAAAAACCTTGGAGTCTTTGGAGACGAATGGCGTCACGGTTGTAGGCTATCAAACCGACTTTTTCCCCGCTTTTTTCGTGCCCTCAAGTGGGTTGCCGTTGGTACACCGTGCGGACGACCCATTGACCATCGCTCAAGCAATGGAGGCCAAATGGTCTTTAGGTTTGGAGGGTTCCATCCTGGTTGCCAACCCTGTGCCAGTTGAACATGCTGCCGATGCGGACAAGGTTGATCAAGCGACATTGGAAGCGCTTGTATTGGCCGAAAAACAAAAGATTCAAGGCAAGGATGTGACCCCGTTTTTATTGCGAGAAGTCGCGAAAGCAACCGGAGGTGAAAGCCTTGCAGCGAATCGTGCGCTGGTAGCGAACAATGCTCGACTGGGTGCCGCAATTGCCGTGGCTTTCGCGGGTTTGTTCACGGCTCGATAACGTTTGCAATACGGCATCGGTCGGCGACGTTGTAAATTCGCGCCATGAACAGCCAGGACTCACCCCCCTCTCAGGTCGATATGAAGGTTGCCCCAAGTGGCTTTCGTGAGCAACTACTCGAAGATTACCGCTTGGCTTGCACAAGCCGAGAAGCGTCCCTTTTGGGGCGAAAGGAGGTGCTTGGAGGCAAAGCGAAATTCGGAATTTTTGGTGATGGCAAGGAAGTGGCGCAAATAGCATTGTCCAAGGTTCTGAAGCCCGGAGATTGGCGCTCAGGTTATTACCGCGACCAAACCCTCATGATGGCCCAAGGATTGCTCACGGTGAAGCAGTTCTTTGCGGCGCTCTACGCCGATACAGATGCATCGCGTGAACCGTCATCGTCTGGCCGTCAGATGGGAGGGCATTTTTCGAGTCGATTTTTGGATGCTGAAGGCAATTGGATGGATCAAACGACCCAATTCAATTCGTCGTCTGACATCAGTCCAACTGCGGGTCAAATGCCTCGATTGTTGGGGTTGGCTCAAGCCTCAAAACTTTACCGGGATTTGCCCGATGTCGCGAAATTGAAAGGAGGCTTTACCCAAGGTGGCAATGAAATAGCGGTAGGAACCATCGGTGACGCCAGTACCTCCGAAGGTCCATTCTGGGAGACGATGAATGCCGCATGCGTTTTGCAAGTGCCGTTGCTGATGAATGTTTGGGACGACGGCTATGGAATCAGTGTCCCGAAGGAATTCCAAACCACCAAAGCATCCATTTCGGAAGCATTGCGGGGCATGGAAATTCAGCAGGGAACCAATGGCATGTTCATTTATCAAGTCAAGGGTTGGGATTACCCCGCCATGGTGGCCACTTATGAAGCGGCAGAGTCCAAGTGTCGAGAGCAGCACGTGCCCGTATTGGTCCATGTTGAAGAAGTCACACAGCCTCAAGGGCACAGTACTTCAGGGTCGCATGAGCGTTACAAGTCCGCTGAACGAATGGCTTGGGCCAAAGAGTATGATTGCATAGAGCAGTTCGGCCTTTTCTTGATCCTTGAAGGAGCGGCCAGTGCGGAAGCTTTGGAGAACATTCGAAAGGAAGCAAAAAAAGAAGTCCGCCAATTTCAAAAAGAGGCGTGGGCTGAATTTCGTCAACCGATTGATGCCGAAATGACCGCATTGCTCCAGCTTACAGCTGCCATGGAAGGGTCGGAGGGGCCGGTCGCCAGGCGGCTCCATCAAGAAATTCATCCGGGTCGCGCATCGTTGCATGCGGCTGCGCGCCAGTTGCTTTATCAGTCGATCGGCCAGAATACCGAAGAAAGAGCAGCGCTTGAGCGTTGGTCTGCGCGCTATGCAGCGGTCAATGCCCGACGATATGGAGCGCACCTCATGAGCGACGGATCTGATTCGGCCTTGGCTGTTGATCCCGTCGCTGTCATCATTGATGACCAAGCCGAGTGGGTCGATGGACGTCAGGTGCTGCAGCAAAACTTTGAGGCTTTGTTTGCTCGAAAACCTGAATTGGTCACATTTGGTGAGGACACCGGAAAAATAGGCGGGGTGAATCAGGTGATGGAAGGCATGCAAGAAAAATTTGGGGCGCATCGCGTCTCGGATACCGGCATCCGAGAATGCACGATCGCTGGCCAAGGGATTGGTTTGTCCATGCGAGGATTTCGCCCCATCGCCGAGATCCAGTACCTCGACTACATTTATTATGCCCTACAAATTTTGCGGGATGATGCCGCGACGGTACGTTACCGCTCCTCGGGAGGGCAAAAGGCACCCGTAATCATTCGGACCAGAGGACACCGTTTGGAAGGCATTTGGCACAGTGGCTCACCCATGGGTGCCATCATCAATTCCTTACGCGGAATGCACGTCTGTGTACCGCGCAATATGACGGAGGCCGCGGGAATGTACAACACGCTTTTGGAGGCTGAAGAACCGGCGTTGGTGGTGGAATGCCTCAACGGCTATCGCAGCAAAGAGCCTTTGCCGAAAAACCTGGGTGATTTCCGAATTCCTTTGGGCATTGCCGAAGTGGTTCGTTCAGGGACAGACATCACTGTCGTGTCATACGGATCCACATTCAATTTGGCCATGTCGGCCTGCAATACCCTTGCGAATATGGGCATTGAAGTAGAACTTGTGGATGCGCGAACCTTGCTTCCTTTCGACTTAACAGGTGTTTGCAGTGCTTCTCTGGCCAAGACCAACCGGCTGGTCATTGTGGATGAAGACGTTCCGGGTGGAGCCTCAGCATACCTTCTTGATCAAATCTTGCATCAACAAAAGGCCTGGCAATTCCTGGATGGACTGCCAACGACCATTTCAGCGAAGCCGCATGTGCCGCCATACGGTTCGGATGGAGATTACTATACGAAGCCCAATCAAGAGGACATCGTTGAAGCGGTCTATGCGCTCATGCATGAGGCAGATCCAATGCGTTACCCCTCCTTGAATTTTGCCTTATGAGCGGCTGGATCGAAGAGTCGATGGTGCTGAAGACTCCGTACATCGATTTGTTGCAGTTGCTCAAGGCTACAGGCAATGCCGTGACTGGAGGTGAGGCTAAAGCCCTCGTCGTAGAAGGAGGGATCCGGGTCAATGGAGAATTGGAACTTCGCAAGCGTCGGAAATTAAGAGTGGGAGATGTCGTCGAACTCAAAGGCACGATTCGAATTACTGTTTTGGACGAAAATCCAATGGTCGGTTCATAATTATTGGCATCCGCATCCGCATTATTGGGAATTATTTTCTTTCTTCGAAAAGCCTTAATAAATGACCCTATGAAATTAGCTTCGATTGTGCTGTTTATGTTGTGCTCAATGGCCGCCATTGCACAGACTACGATTCGCGGTAGGGTCGTGGACGGAGCGTCTGGAGAACCTGTATTCTCCGCCAATGTTATCCTAGAAGGCACGACTAGCGGGGTGACCACGGATTTCGACGGACAGTTTTTGTTGCAGGTTGATCGCTTCCCTGTAGCATTGCAAGTGAGTTTTATAGGATATGCGGTAGCACGTTTGGAGGTTCAGAATGCTTTTGAGTCGATCGCCGTGCGATTGCAGCCGGATCAAATTCTCATTGATGCTGCCGAGGTCATAGGCGAGCGGATCAGTGAAAAGCAAAAGCAAGCGCCGTTGACAGTAGAGTCGATGGACGTGATAGCGATCAAAGAAGCGCCTTCGGGTTCGTTCTATGAAGGTCTGGGCAATTTAAAGGGGGTGGATGTGACTTCTGCGAGTCTTGGCTTCAAGATCATCAATACAAGAGGTTTCAATTCGACCTCGCCGGTTCGTTCATTGCAACTCATTGACGGCATCGATAACCAGAGTCCTGGATTGAACTTCTCATTGGGCAATTTTCTTGGCGCATCCGATTTGGATGTGAAAAGTGTGGATATCGTGGCGGGAGCGAGCTCGGCATTTTATGGCCCAGGCGCATTCAATGGTGTGGTATCCATGGAAACCAAGTCGCCCTTTCAGTTTCCTGGCGTCAATGCTTCTTTCAAAATTGGAGAACGGAACCTCAATGAGTTGGCCTTTCGCTATGCGGATTACACGACCAATAGTGAAGGAGATCCGGTTGTTGGTGTCAAGGTAAATGCCTTCCGTTTTTCAGCATACGATTGGGAAGCGACCAATTACGATCCGGTCGATGGGTCGCAGGTCGACGCCTCGAACCCGGGGAGATTTGACGCTGTCAACATTTACGGGGATGAATACAAACCCGTCTATGATTACTCTGGAGATGGCAGTAGCAATGCCCGTGGACTCGGGAATTTCTTCAGAACAGGGTACAAGGAAAAGGACCTGGTCGATTACAATACAGAGAATTTAAAAGTGAGCACGGCGGTGCATTGGCGCCTCAAACCAGAACAGACTTACGAAAGCCCGGAATTGATTTATGGATTCAACTCGGGGTTTGGCACAACCGTTTACCAAGGTGACAATCGTTTTAGTTTGCGGGACATCGAGTTTTATCAGCACAAATTGGAATTGCGCAAACCGGGAAAGTGGTTTGTCCGCGCGTACCGAACAAGCGAGGATGGGGGCAACTCCTACGATCCTTATGCCACAGCGCTAAAACTTCAGGAAACGACACGAGATGATTATCAGTATTCAAAAGTCTACTACAAGTATTGGGTGGATAGTATAGCGCCAGGGATCGCTGACACGTATCCGGAAGGGGTTTTGGAATGGGTGGATGGCGTTCCAACGTATACCTGGAATCCCGATGATATTGCTGAATGGTACGATAACAATTCCGGCAACATGGAGACATGGCACAGTCAGGTGGAACAGTGGACGAACGCAGGCTACGCAGGGTTGAACGACGTGGCTGAAAATCCACTGGGATATCTTGAGCCGGGATCCCCTGCTTTCGATGCCGCGTTCAATCAACTCGTTTCGGCCAAGAACAATGAAGGCGAGGGAGGAACCCGCTTCTTTGATCAATCCAGTTTGAAGCACGTGCACGGAGAGTATATTTTCAAGCCTCGCGGTTTGGAGGAGATTCGCGTCGGAGGAAATTTCCGGCGTTACACTCCATTTAGCGACGGAACCATTTTCAGTGATACCACCGAGAAGATTATCAACCAGGAAATGGGTTTTTACTCGGGCGTCAAAAAGCGCTTCATGGAGGATCGCCTGATTGTGACCGGCACTGTGCGTGCGGACAAAAATCAGAATTTTGATTGGGTCGTTTCACCAGCAGCATCTTTGGTGTTCTCCCCGCGAGAAAAGGATTATTTGCGCATGAGCTTTAGCTCAGCTTTGCGCAATCCGACGCTGGCGGATCAATACCTGTTTTTGGATGTGGGGCCTGCGACGCTTGTGGGCAATCTTGCAGGAGCCGATAGC
Organism: uncultured Flavobacteriales bacterium; assembly: GCA_937881575.1. Lineage (GTDB taxonomy): Bacteria > Bacteroidota > Bacteroidia > Flavobacteriales_D > Sanyastnellaceae > UA16. Next base: position 22,608 of record CALGEI010000154.1, read on the forward strand.
CTCATTACGATAGCCAGTTTCATTGACTTCCGAAACAGTGCGGATGCTTCAGCAGGGCAGTATGGTTTGAACCGGGACACGTTGGTCTATTTCGATATTGCCCCCATTCGACCGGAGCAGGTGCGCACATTTGAAGTGGGTTATCGCACCACTTTAGGGGAAAAAGTATATGTGGACGGCAGCTACTATTTCAGCATTTACGAGCAATTCATTGGATACAATATTGGGCTCGATGCCTTATTCATTGGCAACGAACAATCCCCGCGAGCGGTGGACGTTTACCGGTATGCGGCGAACTCATTGAGCGAAGTCCAAACGCAGGGGGCTGCCATTGGCATCAACTATTACATCAATAACCGCTACATGGTAGCGGGCAACTACAGTTGGAATGAATTGGTGAAGACGGATGAGGATGACCCAATCATTCCGGCATTCAACACGCCCAAACACAAGTACAACTTGAGTCTCAGTGCGCGCGACTTGAAACTGAGTGGCGACAAGACCTGGGGCTTCAGTGCGAATTACAAGTGGGTCGAAGGCTTCATCTTTGAAGGATCGCCTCAGTTTACAGGTGTCGTCCCCACATTTAATTTGTTGGATGCCCAGGTCAACGCGGTGATTCCCTCCTTGAATACAACGATTAAATTGGGAGGGTCAAACGTGCTGAACAATCTACACATTGAAGCGTATGGCGGGCCTTACGTGGGACGGATGCTGTATGCCAGCTTGATCTACGACTTCAATATGAGAGCTCCCAAGATGCGCTGAATCAGCGTTTATGGACCATAAAAGATTGAATTGCCCGCACGAATTTGCGTGTAATTCGGACACTGCTTTGTTTTTTTCTTACCTTACCACGGAAAACCAAATTCACCTTGTGATTCAAACCAGATGAAAAAATTACTTTTCGGTACGCTTTTGACGTGCCTAGCCGTGCTTCAATTGGACGCGCAGACACGTTACCTCGATGAGGTATTTGATGATGTTACAGTAACGTCGGACATCAACTATGGTCAAAACATTACCGTAATTCCGGCTTTGCAAGGTCAACCACCTGCGATGCAACCTTTGATGTTGGATCTGTATGAACCAACGGGGGATACCGAGACGGAACGTCCTTTGTTGCTATTCTTTCACACAGGAAATTTTCTGCCACCCTTTATTAATGGAGGGGCGCTGGGAACGAAGACAGACAATTTTGCTGTTGAGATGTGCACGCGCTACGCCAAAATGGGGTATGTCGTGGCATCTGTCGACTATCGCCTCGGATGGAATCCTCTGGCGGGAACGCAAGAGGAGCGTACGTTGCAGTTGATTCAGGCGGCCTATCGTGGTGTACAGGATAGCCGAACGGCTGTTCGTTTCTTCCGTAAAGGAGAAGCGGAAGATGGCGATCCTTATGGCATTGATGGAACGAAGATTGGAATGATTGGCGACGGAACGGGCGGGTACATCACCTTAGCTTCTTCGACCATTGCGAATTACAATGACATCATTTTGGATGATGCGGGCAGCCCGATCACCAAATTCTGGTACAATCCAGGAGATGGGTCATACATCCCGATGATTATCGAGAGCATTCACGGGAATCCGGATGCAACAACGGATACGTATGCTCCAGCTTCTATTGGTGGTTTTCAGTTGTGTGCAGCGAATCATGTTGGATACAGCTCTGATGTGAGCTTCCAGATGAACGCTGGTGGAGCCTTGGGTGATTTGAATTGGTTGGACGAAGGAGATGTGCCGATGGTAAGCTTCCATTGTCCTCATGATCCATTCGCTCCTTATGAAACAGCGGTTTTGATCGTTCCTACGACCAATGAGCCTGTTGTTGAGGTGTCAGGAGCACAAGACATTCATGAAGAAATCAACGGATACGCTACGAACAACAACGCCGTCTTTGCGGACGCAGGGTTGGACGATGCCGGTTCACCAGCCAACGGTGGTTTTGATGGGTTGTTCCCCGTTCAAAACTCCTACGTAGACGGTGTTCCGACGGAGCCTTATGATAGCTCTCCTTGGCAGTGGTGGGATCAAGCGACGGTTGCAGCGTATGACGAAGCAAACGGCACGAACATTTTGGCTACTCAGCTGACTTTGAACCCAACGATGGGAGAAGACGAAGCGATGTTCTGGATCGATCAAATAGTGGATTACAACACGCCTCGTATGGGCTTGGCGATGGGAGCAGTTACCACGACGACCATTGAAGGCGGTGTCCGTTACATCGACGAGATTTTCGATGAAGTGGAAGTCACATCGGGTGTGGTATATGGAGAAAACATTACGGTAATCCCGGCTTTGTTAGGTATGCCACCAGCACCGGAAGATTTGGTATTGGACGTTTACACACCTGCAGGAGATTCGGAAACAGATCGTCCGGTCATTCTCTATTTCCACACAGGTAACTTCTTGCCACAGTATATGAATGGCAGTGCAGTCGGTACACGTACGGATAGCAGTGCGGTAGAGATTTGTTCGCGCTTTGCTCGAATGGGTTATGTCGTTGCTTCTGTGGACTACCGCTTGGGATGGAATCCTTTGGCTGGAACGCAAGAAGAGCGAACATTGCAATTAATCCAAGCGGCGTATCGTGGAGTGCAGGATAGCCGAACAGCGGTCCGTTACTTCCGCAAGTCCATTGCTGAAGACGGCAACCCTTGGGGAGTTTCTGGTGACAAAATCGCTATGTTTGGAGAAGGAACAGGGGGCTATATTACATTGGCATCTGCTTCCATTTCAGACTACAACGACATCATTTTGGACGATGCGGGCAACCCCATCACCAAGTTTTGGTACAACCCAGGAGATGGCTCGTTCATTCCTATGGTGATTGAAGGCATTCATGGAAATCCAGATGCAACCACTGATACGTATGCTCCTGCTTCTGTAGGCGGCTTCCAGTTGTGCATGGCAAACCACGTGGATTACACCAGTGAATTCAACTTCCAAATGAACATGGGAGGTGCGATGGGCGATTTGAACTGGTTGGATGAAGGCGACATGCCGATGGTGAGTTTCCATGCTCCCCATGATCAATTCGCACCGTATACAACTGGGATATTGGTCGTTCCAACGACTAGTGAGCCTGTTGTTGAAGTTTCGGGTGCTTATGACATTCACTCTGAAATCAATGGTTATGCCACCAATAACAACGCGGCATTTGCTGAAATCGGTTTGGCCGATCCGGCTGCTGCATTGGGCAACCAAGGATGGGACGGATTGTATCCTGTATTGAACAACTACGTAGACGGAGCGCCAACAGAGCCTTACGACTCTGCTCCTTGGCAGTGGTGGGATGTTGCCACAACACAGATGGTGGATGAAGCGAACGGAACCAGCATTGCTGCAACGCAATTGACGCTGAATCCAACAATGGGTGAAGACGAGGCGATGTTCTGGATCGATCAGATTCAAGACTATACCGCACCTCGATTGGCGACAAGCTTGGAATTGGTGCCTCTTGGGCCTGGTTGCAATGACGAAGCGGCTTGTAACTACAACGCGTTGGCGACATCGGATGACGGAAGTTGCACGTATGCTGAAGAAGGACTTGATTGTGAAGGCAATTCTTTGGTTGTTTATGGTTGCATGAGCGTCATTGCTTGCAACTACGATGGTTCTGCTACGGATGACGATGGCAGCTGTGATTACAATGAATCTACGACCATTGTCACAGGCGCTACATCTTTGTGGTTGGTGGGTGTAACATTGACAGGAACAGAGAATGAAGTCTATGCTGCAGATTGTGAAGCTTCAGGCGGAGTGAATCCAAACGTAGCCTTGAACGGAGTGTTCCTCGGTGATGGTACCGATGGCCCGATGCATTTCTCCAACATCACGGACCAAACGGGTGGTTTGCTTGCAGACCTCGTCGGATTGGCGGGCATTGCGGACATCTCTTTCTGTGGGGACTTGGTGCGATTTGTGAACCCACTCAGTGGAGGAACGGCCATCTTAAGCGAGAACAACGGCATTTGGCAAACAGCTGTGCCTGTAATCGGTGCGAGCTATTTGTGGCTTGCTCCGGTGTCTTCATTCAACATGGGTTGTGGTGA
>CALGEI010000155.1 GCA_937881575.1 uncultured Flavobacteriales bacterium
CTTCCGACAACGGATCGTGCTACTATCCCTTTGTCTGTGATGATGGTATCGTCGCCTCCTTGTATGTCTGCACATTCAGCAACGGATCGGATGTCGCATTGACCATTACTGATGATGCTGGAAACGTCGTTTATGATCAACAAGGCTATAGCGATTTTGCCATTGTTTACATCGACTTGTGCCTTGACCCTTCTGCATGCTACACGGCCACCATGAGTAACATCGGCAACAACACAGGCTGGGGAAATGGATATTTCTATGTGAACAGCTTGGGCATGCAGTTGGTCTATGACACCCTCGAGGACACCGCATCAACGGAACTCGTTCAATTTTCATTGGATGGCAATTGCGGAGACCTCCTTGGTTGCACGGATGAAAACGCCGCCAATTATGACCCCAATGCGACCGTTGATGATGGCAGTTGTTATGAAGAAGTCGATTGCAACGGTCTGATCACAGTAACTGTTCTACTCAATGAAGTCATCTGGGTTGAAGAGGTCAGTTGGTATTTCATGGATGAAAACGGTCAATCTTGGCTCCCCGGTTCTGGCTTGGATTCATACGGTGGCATCATTTCAACGGGGTGCGTTCCTGCAGGATGTTATGAATTGATTCTGCTCGACTCGTTTGGAGATGGCTGGAATGACAATTCGCTGTTAGTCAGTTGGGAGGACAACTTGGAAACATTCACTTTGGACATGGGGAATGCTGGGAATTTCAACATCGGAATTGGCGTGGATTGTGATGATCTGCCGGATCCCATTGCAGGGTGCATGGATTCAGGAGCACTCAACTACAATTCAGCTGCTTCTGAAGATGACGGGTCTTGTGAGTTCGCATTTTGCCCCACCAATGAGGTGACCTTTGTAACAATGGCCGGTTCTAATGGACTCGGAATGGGCTGGTACCTTAGCAACGCAGAAGACTCCATTCCAGGGGTCGGCGGGAATTACTTCGCAGCGTATTCAAGCCAAACACAGACCACCTGCCTTGCTGATGGTTGCTATGATGTCACCATGTATTCCAATGGAACAAGCGGCTGGAATGGCGGTTGGCTTGAAGTCTGGATGAATGGCGAATTGATGGAAACGGCCTCGATGAATGCAGGATGGACGTCCAACATGGCTCTCGGATTGGGTGCAGATTGTGACGAAGAAAGTGGGGACCCCGGAACAGGCGGCTCACCGTTCAGCTTTCCAGAACCCATCGGATTCGCTCCCTTCCCGAATCCTACTGAAGAGATCGTTAACATCAACGGTTCTGGTTTTGACGCGCATTTGCCCGTCAGCATTGATTTCTTTGACATCACAGGAAAGTCTATTTATAGCCGAACGTTTATTCCAATTGACGATGCCTCTGGCTGGACAATCAATGTCAGTGGATGGGCAGGTGGGCTATACCAAATCTGGGGTTCTCAGGGCAATCAACACGCAGCAGGACGTTTGATCATCCGCTAACGAGCTATTTACCCAACGGGATAGGCCGGGTCAATCTTCAAGGTTGGTCCGGCCTATTTTTGTGCTCACTTGATAATCTCTACGAGACGAGTCGGTGCGGGAGGTCATTTCGGCTAAAAAGCCCGTCAAGAAAAACTGCAATCCCATGACCATTCCGATCAGGCACAAGTAAAACTCCGACAACTCTGTGATGTTCCGGGCAACCACATCTTGTGTCATCGCTAGAACCTTATTCCCCGCGATCAATCCGAACCCTAGAAAGCTCAACGAAAACAAAAGCACCCCAAAAGCACCAAAGAAATGCATTGGCTTGCGCGCAAAGCGCGACATGAAGCCAATGGTCATGAGGTCAAGAAATCCATTCATAAAACGCTCAAGACCAAATTTGGTTGACCCGTATTTTCTGCTTTGGTGCATGACGACTTTTTCACCAATCCGATCGAACCCCGCATCTTTTGCCAAAATCGGTATGTACCGGTGCATCTCTCCTTGGACCTCGATGGCTTTTACCACTTCAAGTCGATAAGCCTTCAAACCGCAATTAAAATCATTCAATTGAATGCCACTGACCCAGCGAGTTGCAGCATTGTAAAAACGAGTTGGAATGGTTTTAGACAGCGGATCGTGGCGTTTCTTCTTCCAACCACTGACCAGGTCGTAATTCTCGTTTAGAATCATATTTTCCAATCCAAGAATTTCTTCGGGGGAATCTTGTAAGTCTGCGTCCATGGTCACAACAATGCGGCCGCTGGCCGCTTCGAATCCCTTTTGCAAACCTGCGCTTTTACCATAGTTTCGAGCCAGACGAATTCCTACCACTTGGTGGGGAGCCGCTTTGCTCAATTGCTCAATCACCTCCCAGGAATTGTCCTTGCTCCCATCGTCCACAAAAATCACTTCGTAGCTTCTCCCAATCAAAACGCGGTCAATCCATGCTTTTAACTCGGTGAGACTCTCTGATTCGTTGAACAAGGGGACAACGATGCTAAAATCCGGGGTAACGTTGGTCAAAGTCATTGTGATTGGCGTGAAAAAAGATCGGTAGTCAGTGGATTGAATTGGATGCTGGTCGCTTGAAAACACCCCCAACAATCGCTGCAATAATGGCCCACAATAGGAGCCCCAGAGCCCAACCGACCAATTGCCCTGCGGGTTGAAGCATCCATTTCGTTTGGTCCTCAATGTCCTGGCGGACTTCTTCGTTCATATTTGCAGCAAAACCGCCCATGGATTCGTTCACTTGGGCCATTGTGGCTTTCAACAAATTGGTTGCCAACTCACTATCAAAAGTAACCAACGCCATCATAAACAAGACTCCAATCAATGAAGCCAGAGCGGCGGCCACCCAAGATTCATAGAATGCAATTTTAAAGGTCAACGAGCCTTCTTCTTTTCGGATGGCCATACAAGTCATTGCCATAGCCACTACAACCAAAACGAACCTTCCCGTCCCAAGCCAAGGGCTCAGCAGTTTTTCTACCCCTAGCAAGTAGGCTACTAGTTGCAAAAAAACAATCAACCCACCGGCCGCTGCGCCCTGTTGAAGTGTCAATGAATTCAATTTCATGGGCGCAAGGTAGCACACCCATCAATTTGATGGTATCTTTGCACGGGGCAAGTCTCTTACGACCAGCTCCCGTCAACTCCCCCAGGGCCGGAAGGCAGCAAGGGTAGACGGTTGTAGCGGTGCGATAGGAATCGCTTGCCCCACTTTTCTTTTCTCGGATTCCGACCCCGGACCAGTGGAATAGAGACCATGCTTGAAAAGAAGACCATCCAACCCATTCACAAAGTGCTCATCGCTAACCGAGGCGAGATTGCTTTGCGCATCATGAAAACGGTTCGTGAAATGGGCATTGCCACCGTAGCTGTTTATTCAGAGGCTGATGGAGATGCGCCTTTTGCTCGTTTTGCAGACGAAGCCATTTGCATCGGCCCACCGCCATCATCAGAAAGTTATCTCCTCGGTGACCGTGTGATCGAAGCAGCTTTAGCGACAGGGGCAGATGCAATACACCCGGGGTACGGCTTTCTCTCTGAGAATGCAGAATTTTCGAAAAAAGCCCGAGCTGCCGGCATTCTATTCATTGGTCCTTCGGAACAAGCCATGGTCACCATGGGCTCGAAGTTAGCGGCCAAGGACACGGTCAAATCTTTCGATGTGCCATTGGTTCCAGGGACAGACTACCCCATTCACACCGTTGAGCAAGCCCTCGAAATAGCCCCCTCAATTGGATTTCCTCTTTTGATCAAGGCCAGTGCAGGCGGAGGTGGAAAAGGCATGCGCATCGTTGAAGCTTTGAATGAATTGCCTTCACTTTTTGATAGAGCTGTATCAGAAGCCGTCAACTCATTTGGTGATGGCGCCGTGTTTCTTGAGCGGTTCGTCACTTCTCCGCGTCACATTGAAATCCAAATTCTCGCTGACATGCATGGGCACGTTGTACACTTGTTTGAACGAGAATGCAGCATTCAACGTCGGCACCAGAAAGTCATTGAAGAAGCCCCATCGGCCGTTCTAGACGATGCTTTGCGCGAGAAAATGGGTGCCGCAGCCATTGAAGTTGCCCGAAGTTGCGACTATGTCGGTGCCGGAACAGTGGAGTTTCTACTGGATGCCGATAAGAACTTTTACTTTCTCGAAATGAATACCCGATTGCAAGTTGAGCATCCGGTAACCGAATGCATCACAGGGGTCGACTTGGTTTACGAACAAGTTCGAATCGCTGAAGGTCATCCCCTTTCATTTTCGCAAGCCGACCTGGAAATTAGAGGCCATGCCATTGAAATCCGTGTCTATGCGGAAAACGCCTCGACTGGATTCCTCCCCGACACAGGAACATTGAAACGATACTCCCCTCCCACCGGACCTGGCATTCGAGTCGACGACGGCGTTGAAGAAGGGCAAGAAGTTTCCATTCATTACGACCCGATGTTGTCCAAGCTGGTGGTTCAAGCAGCGACGAGAGAAGCGGCGATTGAACGCAGTATTCGTGCCATAGACGCGTTTGAAGTCACAGGAGTGGCCACAACTTTGGCTTTTGGTCGTTTTGCTCTGAACCATCCTGCTTTTCGCAGTGGCGATTTCGATACACAATTCGTGCAGACCCACTTCACCCCTGAAAAGTTAATTCGCGATGTGGCTTGCTCTGATGAGGAACTCGCGACACTGGCTGTGGGACTGATCCAACAACGGCAACCGACGAAATCGGCCAAACCGCATCAACCTGTTGCTCCTTCCCGATGGAAAGAGCGACGATTCGATTGAAACGATTTAACTGTTCAAATGGGCATCACCCCATCTTTCAATTCCTTTTGAGGCTTCAAGAGGCCATCGAATTGCGCGGCCAGCCGGCAACGAATTGGCATCCGGGTCAATCACATGGATTGGAACATGAGAAGGCGCTTCGAATGCCAAGTTCGCTGCGGGATACACTTTCAACGATGTTCCGATGATTAACACGCAGTCTGCAGACCGAACCAATGCGATGGCGTCGGACATGGCAGGGACATTCTCCCCAAACCAGACGATATCAGGTCGAACCGGATAGCCCTTTGGGCAACGATCCGACGGCTTCATTTCCCAATGAGTCATGGGAAAAGACTCAGAATGGGGGCCCATACTTCTCGCATGGACCAACCGACCATGCAAATGCAAAACCTTGCTTGAGCCGGCACGCTCATGCAAATCATCCACGTTTTGAGTAATGATCTGAATGTCCAAATGCTGCTCCCAAATGGCTAGAGCGATGTGGCCTTCATTCGGCTGGCTTTGTAAAAGGTGCTTCCGGCGCTCATTGTAAAACTTCAATACCAGTGCTGGATTGGCTTGCCACGCTTCAGGCGTGGCGACTTCTTCAATACGATGCCCCTCCCAAAGTCCATCTACACCACGAAACGTCGGAATTCCGCTCTCGGCGCTCATGCCTGCCCCTGTTAAGACGACCAATTTTGTAGGAGTGTTCATCATTCTTTCCTTGAGGTTGGCAAGTTCCAAAGGATGGCTTTTCCAAGCAATGTATATTTGGCCAACATGGAGGAGCGCCATTTCATTATTTACGATTTGGAAGCTACTTGCTGGAGGAGCCGCGCTCCCAAGCAAGTAGAGGTCATCGAGATTGGAGCCGTTAAGGTTGACGAGTCGCTGCAGATTATCGATGAGTTTTGTGCCTTCGTCAAACCGAAGCTCCATCCAAAAATCTCTCCTTTTTGCACAGAATTGACCAGCATCACCCAACGGGACGTTGACGGAGCTCCTCCTTTTGACGAAGCCGCCGAGGCTTTTGAAGATTGGATTGCTCCGCAAGAAGTACGAACGGTTCTCATGAGCTGGGGCGAATTTGACAAACGCCAATTGCTCAGTGATGGGCGGCTGCATCAAGTGGACATGCCTTGGCTTCGATACCATGCCTGTTTGCAGCATCATTACAGCAAATGGAAAGGCAGCAAAAACCAAATTGGTCTCAAATCAGCCATGGAACTTGAAGGCCTCTACTACTCCGGCACGCAGCACCGTGCCATTGAAGATGCGCGCAATATGGCGCGGTTATTCCAAGTGATTGCCAAGCCCATGAACCTGCTACAACAGTAGATCCGAATGAGCCAGCAAACTCCATGGTCACGGTATCGTTTCCTGACAGCCCATGCCTTTCGCATGGAATGGCGGGAAAAACACGGTTTGGCGGGACTGTTCCTTTTTGCGCTGGCTTCTGTCTACGCTTGCTATCAAGTTGCAGGTGGAAGAGCCTCCTCTGAAACATGGAATGCGCTTGCTTGGGTTGTGCTGATGTTTTCAGCATTCAATGCCGTCGCGAAACCTTGGCCTGAAGACAGTGATGCCATGCGACGCTATCTCAAAACGACACTCCGACCCAGCGAATGGATTTTGGCTCGAATGACCTTCTATGCCGTCGTGCTCAGCATTCTGTCATTGTTAATCTTTCTTTCATTCACCATTTTCCTGGGATCGGAGCACTTCCAATGCAATGCAGGGATTGGCTTTCCTGCTCGGATTGGAAAGCACGGCCATTGCTTTTGCTGCGCTTCTCAGCGTCCTGAGTGCCATATCTTCGAGAGCGGGCGCAGGATTTGGGCTAACCGCTGTTTTGGGACTTCCATTGATCATTCCGATCGTGCTGATTTCCACACGCTATGGCACGGACATTCTCAATGGCATTCTTTGGATTGACACTGCGCATCATTTGCTTTTCTTGGGAGCATTAACCGGTGGAATTGGTACCCTCGGCTTCATTCTCTTCCCTTACCTTTGGCGTGATTGATTCGCGATGAAGAACACACTTTGGAAGGCTCTTGGCATTTTGATTCTGGTCTATGTGTTTGCTATGACCATGCTGGTGCCTTTGGGACCGGGATTGTTGGAATTCCAGGATGTGAATCAAGTCATTGAATCCACTCGGGAAGGGCGAGCTGTTCCCGAATTCCAAGTCATCGGTTTTGGAACACATTGGGACCAGCTGCCTGATTCATTGCAAGTTTTTGTGCAATCCAAAGGCCAACTCGCTGCGCTCGAAGTTATTCGTGTCGACGATGCCACGCACGCGACGGTTGGTTTGACCCTTCCTTACTCCTTGCCCGCTAAGTCGTGGAATGTATTGACCAATCACCCGGTTGATGGCACGCTACTCCTTGAGAACGGCTTGTTCCTTTCGGATCGTTTTATCGACGCAAAGGCCACTTGGCCTGCGCCCTCTTTCATCGAACATTCGAGTCAGTTGGGGTTGCACTTCCCTTACCAGCCCCGAATCGTAGAAACCATCCGGAATCTGATGCTGCATGTGCCACTCTGGTTCACCATGTTTCTTTTGATGGGAATTGGATTTGTGGCCTCCATCAAGCAATTGTCCAATCCACGAAACCAACGGGATGATGACCGGGCCGTTGCGAGTGTGCAAGTGGGCATTTGGTTCGGTGTATTGGGTCTCCTCACAGGCAGCTTATGGGCCCGATTTACCTGGGGAGCTTGGTGGGTTGACGACCCGCAATTGAATGGCGCTTTGGTTACTGTATTGGTTTATTCAGGCTATATGGTGCTGCGTCAAGCAGTGGACGATGAGCGATTGAGAGCCCGCTTGGCTGCAGCATATAACCTCTTCGCTTTTGTCATTTTAGTCATCTTGCTCATGGTCCTTCCACGGTTTTCTGAAAGTCTTCACCCCGGAAAAGGTGGCAATCCTGGTTTCAATAGCTATGACTTAGACAGCGCCTTGCGCGCAGTATTTTACCCCGCTGTTATTGGCTGGATGCTGCTAGGAACGTGGATGTACCTCGTGACCCTGCGAATGAAACGCGTTAATCGCCAAATCGAATTGTTGCCATGATGCACACGCTTTTGCAAACAAATCCACTCGAAGGATGGTTCTTTAGTTCGGGGAAAGCCTTTGTGGTTGTCGGAGTTGCCGTGTTGATTCTATTGGGCATGGCCTGGTGGCTCTTCCGTGCTGAATTCCGACTTCGCGAAATGGAAAAGATGTTGAATTCAAAAAAGAACACTCCTACTTAACTGTGGAGTCGCATTATGAAGAAATCGCACATAGTCAGTTTAATATTGGTGGCCGCATTGGTCGGCACTTTCATTGCCACATTCACATCAACAAGCCGATCTGTTGGTTTCGCTGAGGCGGAACACATGTTCGGCGAAGAATGCAAGATTTCCGGCACGCTCGTTCGAGAGGAACCTGTGATGTACGATCCGGAAACAGACCCGACTTTGACGGTTTTTCTCATGGAGGATAAAAGCGGCGCTCGTCGCCCTGTCCGACTCATGAAAGCCAAACCCACCGGTTTGGAGAACAGCGAGTCTTTGGACCTCTATGGCACCATGAAGGATGGTGAATTTCACGCGACTGAAATGTTGATGAAGTGCCCTTCGAAGTACAATGAAAACAACCATGTCCTTCTGACTGAAGAGAAGGAATCTCGATCTTAATGGAGTCCTTTTACCTTGGCGAATGGATTGAAGCGGCATGGATTGGCCGCTTTTTGATCGCCCTAGCCTTTGGTTCATCCATCGTCTCTGTCGTTTCTCTCATTCGAGGTGAATACCAATGGGGCAAGCGGGCATTTCAATGCCATGCGTGGAGCACATTTGCGGCGATTGGCCTCATCTTTTTCTTATTTGCGAGTCACCGATATGAGTTCCAGTACATCTGGAAGCACCTCAACAATGTGATGCCCATGCGCTTCATCTTCAGTGCTTTTTGGGGCGGACAGGAAGGCGGATTCTTGCTGTGGATGTTCTGGCACAACGTGCTCGGCTTGATTTTACTTCGTAAAAAGACGATTTGGACGCCACAAGTCATCGCTGTTTTGGCCACCATTGAGGTCTTCCTGACCTCCATGCTTTTAGGCATCTATTTCGGTGAGTTCCAATTGGGCCTTGACCCCTTTCTTTTGCTCCGTGAAGCCCCCAGTAATCTCGGTTTGCCGTGGACAGCAAGGGCGGATTATCTGACAGCTTTCCCGCTTTTTCAAGATGGTCAAGGGCTCAATCCCTTGCTGCAGAATTATTGGATGACCATCCATCCTCCAACACTGTTTCTCGGCTTCGCATCGACTTCCATTCCGTTCGCTTTTGCCATTGCCGGCCTTTTGAACCGTCAGGACCGTTCTTGGATGCATCCCGCTCTGCGCTGGTCTTTTTTCGGAGTTGGAATTCTCGGAACGGGCATCCTCATGGGGGGCGCATGGGCCTATGAAGCATTGAGTTTCGGTGGTTTTTGGGCTTGGGATCCCGTCGAAAACTCCTCTCTAGTGCCTTGGATTGTCCTTGTGGCAGGTGCCCACCTGCTCTTGATCAATCGGAATCGCAAACAGCCAACCGCGCTGTTCAGCACCTATTACTTCCCTCTGCTCTCCTTTATTCTCGTGCTTTACAGTACGTTTTTAACGAAATCAGGCGTGCTTGGGGATACGTCCGTTCACAGTTTTGTCGACAGCGGAATTTTACCTCAACTGTTGGTTTATGTTCTCAGCTTTATTGCGCTCGCGCACATCCTGCTAGTTGAATCCAAGTCATGGCGACGTGCACTCGTATTTGTTTGCCTGATACTCACAATAGTCGCACTGAAAGGGTGGGCCATCGAAGCGATCTCCTTGTTTGTTGTGACCATGGTGATCGCTGGGGTCCGCGGGTACCTGAGGGATTTGCCTAGAACTGAAGAAGAGGAAAGTCTCTGGTCGCGGGACTTCTGGATGTTTGTGGGGTCGCTATTGCTTTTGGTCAGCGCCCTGCACATCACTTGGCAAACGAGCTTGCCTGTATTCAACCGGTTTCTAGAGCCTTGGAGTGACTTGTTGACAACCTGGGGAACGAGATGGAACAGTGAACTTCTATTGGATCTAGCCAAGCACAACCTCGCTCCAGGAACTGATTTTGATCAAACTTATCATTTGGTTCAGATTCCATTGGCCGTTTTAATTCTATTGGTCATGGGGTTTGCGCAATGGCTCAAATACAAGCAGTCACCCATCAAAAAAGTCCTGCGTTCCCTATTCATTCCTCTGGTCATATCGGGAGCACTGATTGGAGTTCTCCTTTATTTCTTTCCTTACGAATGGTATGAAGTGCCTCGCGTCGCGTTATTATTTGCAGCCATTTTCGCGGTCGTTTCGAACCTGGATTACATGATCACCATTGCAAGCGGGCATTGGAAAAAAATAGGTTCTCCCCTCGCGCACGTCGGATTTGGATTGGTGCTCTTTGGAGCGGTGTTGAGCACAAGCCAAAAGGAAATCATTTCGAAAAACCAAATTGGCGACATCAGTTCACTCAACCCCGAACTCAATAATCGAGAGGACTTGCTCATCATGGAGGGCGACACCTTGCCCATGGGACCGTACTTCGTGCATTACCGGGAAAAATATCAAGAAGGGATTCATGTCAGGTTTCGCATGGATTACTTCGAACGAACAGCCAATAGCTACGAACCGGGTGATGTGGTCTTCTTCGATGGAATGGTCTTCGAAGCTCACGAAGAGCATCTCGCTTCACGACAGTTTTCTGACGACATGGAGGATCATTGGATGTTCATACCATTTCCGAATGAACGTCAAGCCCAACAAGCTGAGATTTGGAAGTCGGGGGTACCCGGGGAGCAACTCTTTACACTGGAGCCTCAAATCCAATTGAATGAGCAGATGGGCAATGCGCCTGAACCCGACACCCGTCACTGGTTGCATAAGGACCTTTACACCCACATCAAATGGGGCCGTGTTACTCCTCCGGAAACGGATGAAAACGGCTGGATGGGCGGAAAGACACACACCGTTCAAGTGGGTGATAGCATGCTGATCGGTCGAACTTTGCTTACCGTGGACAGTTTGCGTGCCATTCGGGATGACGAAAGGCCTGAGCGGGGACTTTTGGATGATGACTTGGCCATTGTGGCCTGCATCCAACTGGATAACCAAGAACGGATTCAAACCCATGAGCCCCTCTATATTGTCCGGGATAGCTTGATCATTCCCGACTTGTATGAAGCTTCAGAATTCGGTGTTCAAATGCGGATCGAGTCATTCAATCCTCAAGCTGAAACGCTGGAATTGACTGTGTGGGAACACATCTCTGTAAGGCGAGACTTTGTCGTTATGCAAGCCGCAATCTTCCCTCAAATCAACTGGCTCTGGATTGGCTGCCTGCTGATGGCCCTTGGATCTTTCATGGCAGTGGCCGCTCGGTGGAAAAAGGATCAAAAATCCAAACGGGCATGAGTGCCATTCAGCGCATTGGACTTATTGGATCAGGCAATATTGCTCAAGTATTGGGCAAAGCTTGGGCTGAACGAGGAATCGAAATTGTAGCGTGTTACAATCGAAAGCAAGAAGCAATGCTCTGGAATGGGCTGCAGCCGGTTGAATCGCCCGCGCATTTACCTCAAGAACTCGATGCGGTTTTGGTGGCCACTTCAGATGACACGGTGTTCGAACTAATTGAAACCATTCCGGATGGTCCACTTGTTGTTCATTTTAGTGGAGCATTGCCTCTGCCCAATCGACCCGGCGCATCGATTTGGCCCATTCAATCGATTCGGAAAGAAAATACGCAAACACGCTCTTCTTTTCCCCTGGTCCTGAATGCAACGGACACTGAAGTCGAGAAACGGCTGATTCCATTTGCCGAAAAAATAGCCAGCGAACTGCATTGTTTGACAACTGAACAAAGACAAGCCGCTCATTTGGCTGCTGTTTTTGCATCCAACTTCAGCAACCACAGTTTATCCATAGCCCAGGCGCTAACTGCGAAAACGGGACTCCCCTGGTCCACATTCCAACCCCTTGTTCAAACCATCCTGAACCAAGGCATTCTAGGGCTTTCATTCGCACAACAAACAGGGCCTGCATTTCGACGAGAAACCAGTGTGATCAGTTCCCATCGCGATGCCCTGAGTCAAGACCCCATTTCGCTTGCTGTTTATGATGCGATGACCGAGAGCATACAAAGCATGCATCCTCATACCTCACCGAGCGATTCCCAAACTACTACACCCCATGAGTCCAACTCCTGATTTTTCCAATATCGCATTGCTCGCCTTCGATTACGATGGTGTCTTCACAGACGGGACTGTCTTATTGATGCCCGACGGAGGTCAGTTGCGGCAAGCTTTTGTGCGCGATGGATATGCCGTTCATTGGGCCGCAAAACAGCACATCACTATATCCATTATTACCGGAGGACGCGAAACAGCGATCATCAATCGAATGGAAAGCTTGGGAGTCACGGACGTTCACATTGGCAGCAGCGACAAAGTTGCAGTCATGCAGACCATTTTGAAGGAACGTGGCCTCACCATGGAACAAGTGGCTTATATGGGCGATGACATGCCCGACCTGCCGTTGTTGCGACACGTTGGCCTCGCAGCTTGCCCATCCGATGCCGCTCCGGAAGTTTTGGAGGCCTGTAGCTTTATCTCTTCCAAGCCGGGTGGAAAAGGATGTGTTCGTGAGCTGATTGAATTGCTGATGAAACAACGCCAAGTCTGGAGAGCCCCCGGACAGGAAATGTGGTAATTGCCACCGCTTTCTCTCTTACAAAACCTATTACCTTCGCGAACGAATATGGATCGGAACAACATCATTGGCATCATCTTAATGGTGGCCCTTTACGTAGGATATATCTGGTATACCCAGCCTACAGAAGAACAGCGATTAGCGGCCATCGCAGAACAAGAAGCAGCCATTCAAACGGCTCGACTCGACAGCATTCAAAATGCAGAGGAAAACGCTTTCCAAGAATCTTTGCGCGTTCAGCCACTTGCACTGACGACAGAGGAAAGCAAGGAGATTGAAATCCTCGATGATGCTTTGCGCATTCGCTATGGCGCATTGGCTGCCGGAGCCCTGGGAACCGATACCACATTCCAACTGAGTTCAGGAGACTTGGACATTGTCCTGGCCAGTCGTGGAGGCCTCCCGCTCAAGGCCCAATTGTCCAATTTCAATCGGTATGGCAGCGACAACGGAGTTGATCTCTGGGACCCCGAAAGAAGCAGCATGTCCATTGTGCTCGATGTGGACGGTGCCATCGGCCCTGTCTCTTTATCCGATCTAAATTTCGTCTCTGATCAACGGGACGACAGCACCTTGACACTGACTTCCGTCGTATCGGAGAACCAATCTTTGGTTTGGACCCATGCTTTATCCGGATTCGAGTTAAAATCCCAATTGATCTTGGAAGGCTTGAACCAAGATGTGGATGAAGAGATGGTGTTGGTCTGGGAGGCAACGGGGTTGAACAACGAGAAAGGTCTTGAGTGGGAAGTGCAACACAGTTCCATCTACTTCAAAGAAACCGGCATGGGCCGCGATTATCTCTCTGATGGCCGTTCTGATGAATTAACCACTGAATTGCCCTTGGAATGGATGGCGTTCAAACAGAATTTCTTTTCTGCCTTGGTCGCCACACCGGAAGGCTTTGGCGTTGGCGCTGAGCTGGCAACCGTTGTAGCCGAAGAGGATTCCACTGCAACCATGCTATACGCAGCGGCTTTGCCTCTGAAGGGAAAAAAGGTGGGTTCCAGCACCTCCACGGATTTGACTTTTTACTTCGGCCCAAACGAACAAGTGGCCCTGGAGGCAACGGGACTGGAAGAGGCTGATCGCATCACGGATTATGGCTGGTGGATTTTTGGATGGGTCAATCGGCATGCCATCCTCCCATTGTATGCATTCCTGACACAATACATGGCGTCGGCAGGCATCATCATTCTCGTTATTACGCTTATTATCAAGCTAGCACTCTCACCGATTACCTGGAAAAACTTCAAGTCTTCAGCCAAAATGAAAATGCTTCGACCAGAAATCGACGCATTGAATGAGAAGCACAAAGACGATGCGATGGCCAAGCAACAGGCTACCATGGCTTTGTATCGAGAGACAGGTGTCAATCCTTTAGCGGGTTGCATTCCTGGGCTCTTGCAAATGCCCATTTTGTATGCGATGTTCCGGTTTTTCCCATCCAACATTGCCATGCGAGGGGAATCATTCTTATGGGCCGATGATTTGGGAGCATACGACAGCATCTTGGATCTCCCTTTTGAGATCCCTTTCTATGGTGCACACGTGAGCGGCTTCACCTTGATGATGGCCGTGAGTACCTTCTTCTACATGCGGATGACCATGGCCAACCAGCCTCCTCAACCCCAGCAAGCTGGAATGCCCAACATGAAGGTCATTCAACAGATTTTCCCTTTCATGATGCTGTTTTTCTTCAACCGCTATGCATCAGGACTGAGTTTGTACTACTTCGCCGCCAACGTCGTTAGCTTGGGTCAAATGGTCGCAATCAAAGCTTGGTTCATCGATGAAAACAAAATTCGAGAGAAAATCGAAGTCAACAAGGCCAAACCCAAAAAGAAAAAGTCTGGATTTCAAGAACGCCTAGAGCAAATGCAAAAGGAACAGACAGCGAAGACCAAGGAGATTCAATCGAAAAAAGGCAAGAAATAAGCTCACTTGATGACACGTATAATTGGATTCTGGATTGCCCTAGCCCTTTTGATTTCATGCCGAAATCAATCTCCAGCAAATGCTGTTAATTCGGTCTCCTCGACCGAACTCATCGAGTCATCTCCGATTTACTTTGAACGAACCGCTTGCTTTGGACGTTGCCCCGCCTTTGTCTTTCAATATGATGGAGCTGATCTGGTTTCACTCACGGTCAAGCGCCCATTTTATGAAGGACCGATGACGAAGCTCGTTATGGGCAGCTACCGTGCCACCCTGAGCAAAAAGGAAAGTGGCCCGTTCAATGATCGCATTCTGGCCGCTGCGGAACGCTATTCGTTCTCCACTTTAGACTCCGTTTACGATAGTCCAATGGTCACCGACCTTCCATCGACCATCCTGGAAATTCAAGGTCACCGGGTGACCAATCGATACAAAGGCCCTGATTTAAGGGGTCTTTACACTGAAATAGAAGAACAAATGGCCACCTTTGGATGGCAACTCCAAGAATGAAATCAATCCACAAGAACATGAAATATTTGCTCTCAATCGGCCTTCTGGCCGCGATGTTTTTTCAGGGACCCAGTGCACGCGCCGACGAGGGCATGTGGCTGGTCAACATGCTGAATCGCATCACCATGGCTGAAATGTCTGAGATGGGACTCAACCTCACCGCAGAAGAGATTTACGACATCAACAATGCTTCGCTCAAAGACGCCATCGTACGCTTGAACGGAGGGTCCTGCACTGGAGAAGTGATTTCGTCGCAAGGATTGGTCCTGACCAATCACCATTGTGCTTACGATGCCATTCAAGGCTTCAGTTCAACTGCCAATGATTACCTCACGGATGGTTTCTTCGCCTTGGAACAAGGTCAAGAAATGCACATTGAAGATTTTTACATTAGTTTCCTGGTTCGCATCGACGATGTCACCGAGCGAATGTTAGAAGGAGTCACAGCAGACATGGATGAATCAGCACGCCAAGAGGCGATCGCCGAAGCGCAGAAATCATTGATGACGGACATGAACCCCGATGGTGAGAAGGAGTTGGATTTGAAGAGCTTCTACTACGACAACGAGTTTTACCTTTTTGAGTACCAATCTTTCCGCGATATCCGTCTTGTAGCAGCGCCACCTGAAAGTGTGGGGAAATATGGTGGAGACACCGACAATTGGATGTGGCCTAGGCACACGGGAGACTTTTCCATGCTGCGCATTTATGCCGATGAGAACAATGAACCTGCGGATTACAGTGAAACCAATGTTCCTTTCCAACCCAAGCGCCATTTGCGCATCAGCATGGACGGCGTTTCAGAAGGTGACTTTACCATGGTCATGGGATACCCTGGAAGCACGGATCGATTCTTGAGCAGCTGGGGCGTTGAGCAGGCCTTGAGCTTGTATAACCCTTCCGTTGTGGAAGTCCGCGACCTCAAGTTAACCACCATGAAAAAACACATGGATGCTGATCCCGCGGTGCGCATTCAATATGCTGCTAAGTACGCGCAAACAGCGAATTATTGGAAGTATTACATTGGCCAATCCAAAGGTCTCAAAAGATTGAACATCCAGTCAGAAAAAGCTGAACTGGAAGCCCGCTTCACCCAATGGGTCAATGCCAATGCAGAGCGTCAAGCAGAGTACGGCGAGGCGCTTCAGCTCATTGAAGCCTACTATGCCGACACCGATGCGTCAGTCAAAGGCAAAGTTTATGCACTGGAAGCCGGATTGATTGGCTCAGACATCTCGCTATTTGCCTTCCGATTTAACCGAATGGCTGCTGGACTCTTTGCAGAAGACGCAGAGGAGGTCGCTGCAACGCAGGCTATGCTCACTGATTATATCGCTGGTTTTTATCGGGAATATGATCAAAGCACAGACCGGGATTTGTTTGTGAATTTGATGACGAAATTTCGCGATGACATTGAAACAGCCTACCACCCCTCCTTCTTCCAATTGGTACAGGACAAATACAAGGACGATTTCGGTCGGTATGCTGATAAAATGTATGCCAACAGTTTTTTAGTTGACGCTGATCGTTGCGCTGAATTCATCGCAAATCCTTCGATGAAAAAACTCGAAAAAGACCTCGCAATCATTGTGGGACAAAGCGCCATCAACACCTACTTCGCAGGCATGCAGAATCCAGCCCAGGAAAAGTTTGACCGCGGATATCGTTTGCTTGTCAAAGGGCTTCGTGAAATGGATTCAAATCAGGCCATTGCTCCTGACGCCAACTCCACCATGCGCCTAACATTTGGACAAGTTGCCCCTTACAAAGCTGCAGACGCCGTTTCGTATGACTTTGTCACGACAGCCAATGGCATCTTAGAAAAGAAGGACAACAGCAATCCAGAATTTGTCGTTCCTGACGCTCTCGATGAATTGATTCGAGCCCGTGATTTCGGAAACTATGCGGATGATGAAGGCGAATTGATCGTTTGCTTCATTCACGGCACGGACATCACAGGAGGCAACTCCGGCTCTCCGGTCATTGACGCCAACGGAGACCTCATCGGTCTGGCCTTCGACGGCAACTGGGAAGCGATGAGCGGCGACATCGCCTTTGAGCACGACTTGCAACGAACTATTTCTGTCGATGTCCGCTACATCATGTGGATTCTCGACAAATTCGCGGGTGCGAACAACCTCATCGAAGAGATGGATTTCGTCTCTGGACTTCGTTGATTGCACGAATTTATTCAAAGAAAAGGCCGCTTCCCAGCGGCCTTTTTTCATGCCTTCATGCTTCGCATCAACTTCTTCACTCGTGCCTCCTTTACACCGCGTTTCGACTGGCGTTGATGATTCCGAACATCGAACGAACGACCAACCGACGCATCACCTCAGGATCCCATTCTTCCGAAAACGTTTGTTGAGCTAAGTGAAATAAAGCAAAATGCTGAATCACTAAAAGTGGACGAATAATGCCATCGCGCAAGGCAATGCTCTCTTTGATGTGGGGATTGCGTTGCATCAGAGTATCCTGACCCGAAATGGCCAACACAAGACGCTCGGTCCGTTGGTATTCTTCTTGAATTTGATTCCAAATCCCCCCGAAGGTGGGGTCATTGACTAAATGAGCCGTCAGGCGAAAATCACTCTTCACCATGCTCTGCATGCTATTCTCAATCAGAGAGCGGAAGAATAAATTCTGTTCATATAGCCGACTCACTTCATCCAATCGCCCCGCCTTTTCCATCGCTTCCAAAGCCGCTCCAACGCCATAAAAACCCGGCACATTTTGTTTCAACTGCGTCCAAGAACCCACAAATGGAATCGCGCGCAAATCGGAAAAATTCAAAGGTCCACTGTTCTTCCTGCTCGTCGGACGACTTCCAATATTGGTCTGACCATAGTATTTAAGCGTGCCCCAAGTCTGCAAATAATTCATGAATTCATCGTGGGCCTTGAGCTGAGCATAATGGTCATAGCTCAATTCCCCCAATTCTGACAGCAACGCTGCTTGTTCGGTGGACATCTCGCTGCTCTGGTCCTCGAAAAGCCGATTCTGCAAACCTGCTGTCAACAGCAATTCTAAATTGAATCCTGCAGATTTTGGGATGCCAAAATTCGAACTGATCGTTTGTCCCTGAATCGTAGTTTGGATCTCGTCATTTTGAATGTCTGAACCTAGAGATGCATAAAATCGGTGGGTATTGCCACCTCCACGCGCCGGTGGACCGCCTCGACCATCAAAGAAGACGACTGTGATATTGCTTGCTTTGGACACCGCTGTTAGGGCCTGTTTTGCCTGATAAATTGACCAGTTAGCCCGCAAATAACCGCCATCCTTCGTACCGTCAGAAAATCCCAGCATCACCGTTTGACGCTCCTTGCGTTGCAACAAATGAGCCCGATAAATGGGGTGTGTATACATTGCCTCCATTTCCTTTGACGCATTTTCCAGGTCTGCGATGGTTTCAAACAAAGGCACGATATCCAGAGCAACTTCGGCTTCAGCACCCGACGCTCGAGATAGAGCAAAAATGGCTGCAACATCCAGCACACCCGAGCAGTTGCTGATGATAAACCGATGGCATGCGCGTTCGCCATTTTGGCTTTGAATCTTGCGCATCACCCGCAGGGATTCCAACACATCCTGATGGCGTTCCAACTCCAATTTTCCAGGAATCACGCCCACGGGCCAAGCGAACAAACGGTTGACTTGCTCATCCACAGGAAGGGCTCGGAAGGATGCAACATCCTGACCTGAAGCCAATAGGACCGAATCCAAAGCAGACTGAATCACCCGGCTGTCCTGACGCACATCCATGCTGGCAAAGTGAAGCCCAAACAAGCGCAATTTGAACAGGAAAGCGCGCACACGTTCGATGTACAATCCGTTGGATTGCTGCAGAACCAATTCAGCCACTTCCTTTAGTTTAGCTTCCAAATCCACCACAGAGAGTCTGCCATCTTCTGGATGCAACATCGCAAACTCAATCTGATCTTGCAATTGATCCAATATCGTTGCGACGTGCTTGAACGTAATGCGTCTTCTTACGTCGCGGATCTCCCGACGATAACACCGCAATAACGTAGCTCGCAATCGCTCAGACACATGCCAGGTCGTTTGGGCATCGACGAAAGGATTGCCATCCCGATCACCACCTGGCCAAAACCCAATACCAATGAGTGAAGAGCAAATGTGCTCTGCTGCGGCATCGTCCATGGCCTGTGCCACGCGGGCATACAAATCAGGAACCGCATGATAGAAGACGTTTTCCAAGTACCAAGTTTGCCGCACAGCTTCATCATAAGGCGTTGGTGGCTCCGATTGAAAAAATGGAGTCAGCCCCAATTGATGCAACAGCTTCCGGATACTGACCAAGTCATTCTCTTCCATGGCGGTCGCCAAATCCGTTATAATGGCCAACGCACTGCCTGGATAGAATTGCGTCGGGTGGGCCGTTAGCACCACACGCACCGCATAATCACCCAACAGCGCCTTGAGGTCCGCTTCCTTCCCATGGCGACGTACACGTTGCATGAGACTGGACAAGGACTCAACACCTCCTAAATCGTTGAGCTGTGCATACCGTGCATCTTCCAACGCATCCACCAAAACAACTTGTCTTTCAACATATTGAATGATCCGAAATAACAAGTCGGTTTTCTTCGTCACAGAGTCCAACCCTTGTGAATCCAAGAACCGCTCGATAATTTCTTGTGGGGTTTCAGACGCATTCAATCCTTCGTCACACGCCTCCTGCAAAAGTGGAACGCGCAAACCTGTTTGCCGAATACCATCCAATGGCAACGTTAAAAAGATGCCGTTAAAAACGTGAAACGGATGGCTAACAACTGAGCTGTATTCCTTTCGATCCTTCATGAACGTTCAATTTTCGGAGACTTTGCAAAGGTAGAGTTTGAAGGCATCGAATTGTAAGCGTTCTCAGGGCATTACCTTTGTTTCCTAAGAATCCTCTTTCACTATGCGCATCGATATTCTCACCGTTGTACCCCGACTGCTCGAAGGACCATTTGCGGACAGCATTGTTCAAAGAGGGCAAGACAAGGGATTGGTTGAAATCCACGTCCACAACATTCGAGATTGGAGTCAAGACAAGCATCAGAAAGTGGACGATGTCCCTTTTGGTGGAAACGCAGGCATGGTCATGACCATCCAACCCATCCAAGATGCCATCGCCTCGCTGCGTTCAGAAAGGACGTATGAAGAAGTCATTTATCTCACCCCAGACGGTGAATGTCTGAATCAATCCATCGTGAACCAACTCTCGATTGGAGGCAATTTGATCTTGCTCTGCGGCCACTACAAAGGCGTAGATCAGCGTGTTCGCGACCACCTGATTACCCGCGAGATTTCCATTGGAGATTATGTGCTTTCCGGTGGCGAGTTGGCCGCTGCTGTTCTCACGGATGCAATCGTTCGTCTCTTACCTGGAGTCATTGGCGATGAACAAAGTGCTCTAACCGACAGCTTTCAGGATGGGCTACTTGCCCCACCTGTATATACGCGCCCTGCAGAACACCAAGGATGGATTGTCCCTGAAATTCTGCGTTCTGGAGATCATGCCGCTATTCAAAAATGGCAGGAAAAACAGGCCTTTGAACGGACTCAGCAACGCAGGCCCGATTTATTCGGTGAAGATTCCTGAGAAAGAGAATTGAACGTACGAGGATTCTTCGTAATATTGCACCCCGATAAACGGGAGTAGAACAACGTTGATACAATGGACCGCATTCAGGAAATCGCAAGCAAGTTGGTGGAGACAAAGGAGTGGCCAGCATTTCATGCTGGGGACACCGTAACTGTTACCATCAAAATTCGGGAAGGAAGTAAAGAGCGTTTGCAGAAATTTCAAGGCGTGGTGATCCAACGTCGTGGAAAAGCGAACACAGCCACTTTCACCGTCCGAAAAATGGCATCAGGAGTTGGTGTGGAGCGGGTATTCCCCATCTCTTCTCCATTCTTGGACAACATCGAAATTAACAAGCGAGGAAAGGTACGTCGTGCACGAATCTATTACTTGCGTGAATTGACCGGAAAAGCAGCTCGGATTAAAGAGAAGCGCCGAGTCGTTGCCAAAAAGAAATAACCTTCGCATTCGCGAACTCACTTAAACGAAAAGGGCCTGTACACATTGTGTACAGGCCCTTTTTTAATGCCATAAAACGAACTGAATTCTTTTCTATTCAGGCATTTAAAACGGCATCAACACGTGCCAAAACAGCCGCTTCCCGAACATGGACTTCCTTCCACATCGCGTTACAGGTTTCGAGCGTTTTCGCCACATAAGCGGCATCAGTCAAATCAATCACATTGACTCGAGCATTGAGGATTGCGCCCATTACTCCGACACGAATGGCCATGGCTCCCACCCCTGCATCTGTGATGGAATTGGGATTGC
This sequence comes from uncultured Flavobacteriales bacterium, assembly GCA_937881575.1. GTDB lineage: Bacteria > Bacteroidota > Bacteroidia > Flavobacteriales_D > Sanyastnellaceae > UA16. The sequence continues at coordinate 21,295 of CALGEI010000155.1, forward strand.
CAAACTCAGCCATTTTTTCAGCGACCTCCATAGAGAGCATTGAAATGCGGGCCACCTCCATAGGGACATCGATCGCATGACGCGTCGCATCTTGAATGGCCTGGGTTCTGGTACTTTTCTGGGCCTCGGAACTTTTGGGCAAGCCGTATGCGTCCATTATTCCGTTGAAGGCAGCAGTATCCGCATCGACGAGCGCGAGCAATTGACCTTGCAATGCCATGCCACGAACGGCTATATCGCTGAACTCCTTCCAGCGGTCGTCCCATCCCCGCTTGTGCGCCGATAAATTGGCCACCATGGTCGCCAAGGAAGTACCCAAGACACCCGCATAGGCTGCGATGGAGCCTCCTCCAGGCGCAGGGGATTCAGAAGCCGTCTCCAAGGCAAACGCCTTCAAATCCATCTCCAACAATGGCGTCAATCCCTTGTCGGCTATGATGTATTCGATGACACGTTCTTCCGGATTGAATGGCGCCAAGTCATCAAGCCCCAAAGATTTGACTGCGATCTTGACTTTTTCCGCATCCGAAATGCCCAAAGACCTTTCTTGCTTTGTGAGGTAGAAGTCTGCCGCATCAGTGAGGACACGCAATGGCAAGAGTCCAACCAACTCACTGCCTGTTACTCGAATTCCCCGTGCTTGCGAACGAAGACATGCTTCGTCAAATGCTATGTGCACCGGCGTCACTTGAATGTCAGTCAAATTCAATGATAGCTGCGCAATCCCATATTCTTCGATGTACCAGCCAATGCCCTTGACTGCTTTCAACGATCCGGGCTCCCGCATGGGCTCACCTTGGGCATCCTTCATAACAGGACTGCCGGGACCTCCCTCTCGCCTGACCCTGCCTGACTCGCGAATATCAAAAGCGATGGCATTGGCGCGGCGTGCACTGGTTGTATTCAAGTTGACATTGTAAGCAATTAAAAAATCACGCGCTCCAATGGCCGTGGCACCCGATTTTTTGACCGATTCATTCCACACGGGTGGCCCAAAATCAGGAGCCCCCTCGACCGTAGTCAACTTTGCTAATCCCTCATACTGGCCTTTCCGACAAACGGCCAGATTTTTACGGTCTGTTGCCTTCGCAGCATTTTCATAAAAATATCCTGGGATTCCTAACTCCGCTCCTACGCGTTGACCGAGCGCATGCGCGACTTCAATGCAATCATCCATAGAAACGCCACGAACAGGAACAAACGGACAGACATCGGTCGCTCCCATCCTCGGATGCTCACCTCGATGCTTGGACATGTCAATCAGTTCCGATGCCTTTTTAATGAGACGAAAAGCGGCTTCGCCCACCGTCTCAGGAGGCCCGACAAACGTGATGACCGTTCGGTTTGTCGAACGACCCGGGTCAACATCCAAAAGCTTCACACCTTCAACCGTTTCAACCACAGCGGCAATGGCCTGTATTACATCGTCCCGCCTCCCTTCCGAGATGTTGGGTACGCATTCAATGAGTCTATCCATGATAAAATCTGATCGGATTATAAAGAAGCAAAATAAGACCAACCCCTCCGAGGTCCGTCAACGCAAAACGCCATTGATGAATACTTTTTCAACGGGATTGTCCCCAAATCGATACCCCATTTGTTCCAAGCCGGTCATGGGCTTTGTCACCAACAAATTGGCACGCCATCCAGGAGCAATGACACCTACCTCTTGATTCAATTCCATGGCCGCTGCTCCGTTGATTGTTGCTGCGGCAATGGCTTCCAAAGGCAACATGCCCATTTTCACCATCCCCAATTGAACCGCCAGGGTCATGTTGCCCGATGGCGCGCTTCCCGGATTGTGATCGGACCCGATGACCACAGGGAGGTTCGCATCCATCAATTTTCGGACTGGCGTATAGGGAATGCTCAAGAAATGAGAACATCCAGGCAATGCCACGGGGAATACAGGGCCCAACGCTCCCTCCATCCCATCCTGCAAAGCCCTCAAATCCTCGTCATTGAGCTCCTCGAGATGATCCACCGAAAGGGCATTCCATTGGACGCTTGCAGCAACCCCTCCGATGGCGTTGAACTGGTTGACGTGCACTTTGGCGCGCACGCCATGAGTCTGTGCCGCCTCGAGCAACGAATGAAGTTCTTCTACCCCGAAATAACCTGTCTCACAGAAAGCATCCACATAATCGGCCAATCCTTCCGAAACCGCCTGAGGAAGCAAATGCGCAATCACCTCAGCCGTCCAACTTTTCGCATCCCAATCACCTTCTGGAATGGCATGACAAGCCAAAAGGGTGGCTTTTATTGGAATGGGACTTCGTGCTTTCAATGCTTGAATGACTCGAAGCATTTTCAGTTCTCCGTCGATGGTCAAACCATAGCCACTTTTAATTTCCATGGCCCCCGTCCCTTGGTCCATGGCATGCTCTAAACGCAGCGCAGCATCTTCGAGGAGTTGGTTCTCTGACATCGCACGCAGCGTGCGAGCCGAATTCAAGATCCCTCCACCCGCTTCTGCAATCTCCTGGTAGCTTTTTCCTTGTAAGCGCTCTAAAAACTCGCCTCCGCGGTCAGCTGCATAGACAAGATGCGTGTGGCTATCGCACCAAGCGGGCAACACATAACGTCCCTCACAATCTTCGATTTCCAAGCCTGACCAATCTATGATTCCAGGGAAGTCATCCATGCTGCCAAAATCAGCAATGCGTCCTGCTTCAATCGCCAGCCAGGCATTTTCTAAAATGGGGAATTCTGACATGGAGCGACCCTCCAGCCAAGCTGGAGGTGACTCGTAGCACCCAACGAGTCCTTTGATGTTTTTGAATAAACGCCTCATGCCTGCAAGGTAGCAAGACGAACTGTGCTTCCGTAACTTCGCCACATGGCAGGCAATGGATTCGGAACGCAATTTCGGTTGACCACTTTTGGCGAATCTCATGGTCAAGCCATTGGCGGCGTGTTGGATGGCTGTCCTGCGGGGATGCAATTGGATTTAGTTGCTGTCCAAGCCGATTTACTTCGAAGAAAACCGGGACAATCCGCCTTAACCACTGGACGTCAGGAAGCGGATGACATCCATTGGTTGAGCGGGCTCTTTGAAGGTAAAACCACCGGAGCTCCCATCGCTTTTATCGCGTACAATCAAGACGCACGAAGCGACGATTATGCTCACTTAGAACAGGCTTTTCGTCCGTCTCATGCGGATTACACCACCTGGGCAAAATACGGGATTCGTGACCACCGAGGAGGTGGACGATCTTCCGCAAGAGAAACATGGGCACGTGTCGCCGCCGGCGCCATTGCCCGTCAGCTGTTATTGTCTTTGGGGATGGAAGTGAGTGCTTACGTCGAGCGCGTGCATGACATCGGCATGGAATCAGCTCCCGCTTTTTATCCGAGAGAATCGGTGGACGCCCACCCCGTTCGTTGTCCCGACCCCCAACGCGCAGAAGCCATGTCTGCGCGCATTTTGGAAGCCAAAAAGGCAGGAGATACAGTTGGAGGAACCATCGTTGTGGTGGCTCGTGGAGTGCCTGCAGGACTGGGCGAGCCTGTTTTCGATAAATTGCAGGGGACGCTGGCCCATGCCTTGTGGAGTTTGCCCGCTGTCAAGTCCATGGAATTGGGAAGCGGGATCAGCGGTACATTCATGCACGGATCGGAACACAACGATCCCTGGATTCAAAATGACGCTGGCGATTTTCTAACTACCAGCAATCATTCAGGGGGAATTCAAGGCGGCATATCCAACGGATCGGATATTGTTATTCGACTGGGATTCAAACCTGTATCGACTTTACTTAAACCACAATCCTCGGTGAATCAAGATGGCGAAACCATCCAATTGGAAGGACGTGGTCGCCACGACCCGTGTGTCCTTCCGAGGGCCGTGCCCTTGGTCGAAGCCATGGTGCTGTTAGTATTGGCCGATCATTGGTTGAAAAACAAAGGCGCACAGTTGTGATTTAGCCCTGCCGGTTGCGACTCCTCTCATTAACTTTCGAACATGAAGGGACTCGCACTGCACTGGCAAGTAATTATTGGCCTCATCGTAGGAATGGTGTACGCTTGGATGAGCGTCACATTCGGATGGAACCAATTCACAATGGACTACATCACCCCCTTTGGTGACATCTTCATCAACCTGCTGAAGCTCATTGCTGTGCCTTTGGTTTTGTTCAGTATTATCAGTGGAGTCACGAGCTTGGGCAACATCCGAAAGCTGGGGCGAATGGGCATCAAGACCTTAGTCATTTATGTATTGACCACGATGATGGCCGTTGTTATTGGTCTCGCGTTGGTGAATGTCTTCAGTCCTGGATCCGGTGCGAATGACGACTTACTCGAAGCCAACCGCATCCGATATGAACTGTGGCGAGACGCCAATGGCATTCAATCC
>CALGEI010000156.1 GCA_937881575.1 uncultured Flavobacteriales bacterium
ATCTTGAATTCGACCCTTTCGATCGGCCTGCACCACCCAGCTGTGCAAGGCATCATTGTGATGGTGGTCGCGCAATTCTTCTAAATCCATTGATTCAGCCAAAACCCGGCGCAAAGAATCCCGATCACGGAATGCCTCCTTATAAACTTTCTTGTACGCTTGGACCAACTCCGTATCGGTGACTGCGTCCGACATGACGACTCCCCAACCTCCTAACTCTGTCAGTGCCAAGCTGCGCTCTTTGTCGTGCTTACTTGGATTGGATATCTCCGCATAGGCTTTCCCCCAAAAATCGCGTCTCCAAGCTGACCGATCCAAACGATCTTCAATCTCCATAAAAGGAGCATCCGCTTCATTATCTCGTGTCAACGCCACCGCCAGCGATTCAAACCCCCAACGAGATGCCATGATGTTCCCAATCCATGGTACACGGTCTACCTCCGTAAAGACCGGATTGAAGCGATCAAATCGCACAATGGCTCCTCCGAAAATTATTTGAGGGATGATGAGCAATGGAATGATAATGTAAATCACTTTGGCGCTGCGAAAAGCAGAGGATATGCTCAACCCCAACATGTTCGAAAAACAGCTGAGGCTAAACAACGTAAAGAATAGGATGCCAAAAGCGTCCGGAATGCGCAAAACAAGTATTGCTATAAGCGCATATACAGCACTTTGAACGGCTGACAAACCGAACATAATACTCACCTTAGATGTCAGATATGCCGTCCAATTCAGCTGAAGAAATCGCTCTCGACGCAGCGTTGGCCGATCCCTTAGGATTTCCTCAGCGCTGACGCTCAGCCCCATAAACAGGGAAACAATGACCGAAATGAAAAGGAACTGAGGAATGTTCTCACTCAAGCGATAAACATAGCCCTCCCCACCGTCTTGAAAACGATTGAACCCAGCTAGGATCAATGCCAGGACCGGAGCTTCCAGCAAGTTAATAATCAGATATTGCTTGTTGGTGCGTTTCGAATGAACATCGCGTTGCGTGTAGACTTTGAATTGCTTCCACCAGTTTGGAGGTGCCACAACCGGTGGAACATGATCGACCGTTTCACCCTTGCCGATCTCCTGAGCATACAGCAAATTGTAGTAATCATTCCATTCCTCAGGTTGAACTCGTCTGCGGTTTGTTAACTGCCCAAATTCATCCACCATACGGGCTTCAATCGTATCAAATAACTCCTCAGGATTGACTGTTCCGCAGTGATGACACAAAGCATCACTGCTGTTGGCATGGTTCGACAGTTGCCTAAAATGCGCAAGACTTTCTAAGGGGTTTCCTTGGTATATCGGGAATCCCCCGTAATCCAATAAAAGAAGCCGATCAAACAGTTTGAAAATATCAGAGCTCGGCTGATGAATGACCACAAAAATCAATTTTCCTCGTAAGGTCAATTCCTTGAGCAGGTCCATAATTTGTTCGCTGTCTCGACTTGACAAGCCACTCGTCGGTTCATCCACAAACAACACCAGCGGCTCTCGAATCAATTCAAGCGCGATGTTCACTCGTTTTCGCTGGCCTCCTGAAATGGTCTTATCCAAAAATGAGCCCACCCGCAGATCTCTGATTTCCCAAAGACCCAAACGCCGCAGCATTTGATCCACTTGTTCTTCAATCGTGGCCTCATCTAAGTGACCTAGACTGAGAGCCGCACTATAGCGCAGATTATCACGAACTGACAATTCAGCGATGAGAACATCTTCTTGAGCTATGTGACCGATACTGCCGGCAGAAGCTTCGGGAGCATCATGAATGGATGTGCCATTCAAGTGCACATGACCAAATGTTGGTTGCACGGAACCATTCAGTATGTTGAGCAAGGTTGACTTTCCTGAGCCACTCGCTCCCATGATGCCAATCAATTCGCCCTGCTCTGCGTGCAGGTTAATGGGGCGAAGCGCTTGCTCTTTAGGATATGCGAAAAAATGCGCCACATCTCGTGCCGCGAATGAAACCGGTATTTCATTGCGCAAACCCAGGGAACAATTGCGCAAAACATCGCTGAAAAAGATGGCATGCCCTGCACTGTCCTTGATCACGCTTCCTTGCGCCATCGGGGCAGATGCTTCGCGAGGAAGAAGTTGACCATTGAGGCGGACTTCTTCTTGCCCCAAATATTTGATAAAGAACATGTCGTCCAATGAGACTCGACATCCGATCAGTTCATTGGATACAATGCCATGTCCAAAACTCATGGAGAAATATTGACACATTTCTTCTGGAACCACATCCAACTCTGACTTGACCAGCGCTTTCAGGTTGGTCGCGTCGACAGGAGACAAATTCAAAGCATCTGAGACTCCCTGTAAGAAGCTGTCGCCATTGTCAATCGTTCCCGATGACCTAGCAAATTCAGCGAGCCTTAGAAACATGACCAAACGATCTTTCATTTCCAACTCCACTTGAATTCGACTGCAAATCCTCAGCAGCTTTACCGACAATTTAGAAGTTCTTTTGGCTAGGACCACTTCATCAAATGATGGCTCCATGCCCTTATTGAGCTCTCCAAGAGCACGATCGTAGCGCTTGAGGTAATCCTCAGTCAGCGCTCTTGAAAGCCGCCCAGACAGGTAACGATTGGCTGATTGCCGCCCAAGCATGGCTTCCCTCGGGGAGCGCCCCGCGGCAAACACAGCAAATAGCTGCATCAACGAATCCAATATTCCTGTCGTCATCATGGCTCTCCCCTTACGGAAGAAGCGCATAGATGGTTACAGATTAATTCAACTACTGCTGTCTTTCATAACAACCCTTATCTGGAACCCCCACAGAACGTGGGAGGCCGTCCAAATCAAGCCCAATAGCGAATTGACTAGCCCCTCCATTCCAAATGGCATTGTTACTCGCCAAGTGAAAATCGCGATTTGTAATCGACGCGAAATCAGGAGCATCATCTAGCGTGCACGACTCTAGCAATGTCAATGGAAAGTCCTGATCCTGAACATCCAGTGCACAATTGTAGAAAAGCGGTTGTGACAAAGGCGACAACACGCTCACAATAAGTTCATCAAAATCTGTCAACTCCGCATTGTTCCCCCAAAAAATACAATTGTTCAACTTACTCCCTTCCAACGATCTATACTGAATTTGTCCATTGACATCTTCATACCAATCCGTCATCAAAACAGAAGGCGATTGTCGCACACCTCCGTTTGACCAATAATTGGCGAACGTACAGTGGTCCAATTTGTAAACTCCACCGAGCGTGAAAGCCGCAGTGGCCAGTCCACAATCGTAAATGAGGTTATTGAAACCGTCTATGGTGGCTCCTTGAGCAAACAGTCCCGTCGCACTCATATTGTAAATTCGAGTGTTTTGGATATTCAAAGCGGGAGCAACATTTGTTCCTGTGGTATCCACTTGCAATCCAATGGTGCCATTTTTCAAGATGGCATGCTGAATCTGGCACGCAACGCCACCGTACAGCCAAATGCCTCCGCGAGCGACTGTCACTTCCTCGACTCCGAATTCAGTTTCAAAGGCGAAGTCAAGCTCTATTCCCCATTGACCGGGCAATGACTCATATTCAGACTCCAAACGATCTCCCTGAAATACGACCTCTGAGCCTAACTGTCCCAGAATATTCAACGAACTCTGATAAACCAATAGTCCGCCACCCGGGTGAACATGTACCTGTGTTCCTGGCAAAATGGTCAAGGAACAACCGGTCTCCACTTGAACGATGCCATAAATAACATGTGGACGATCAGGGCTCCAAGTCTCCGTGCATGATGGCAAAGGCGACAATTCGTCCAGCCCACCGTGGAAATAAGCATTCTGCCCCCAAGCGGCCAATTTGACAATTTGGTCATTGCCATTCGTGCGAAATAAAATATCATCCTCCAGAACAAAAGGATTGGTTGAATTGGTCGGATCAACAGTGACTTCTATAAAAATCCAAAGGCTATCACCAGCGAGTAACGGCCAATTCACTATGTCCGGACCGACCTCGCCGTCCACGTTTATCCTGAATTGTGAATCCCCTCCCCCCATCAATTGGATCGACTCTATCTGCACCGCTTCTTCATTCAAGTTGTAGACTTTCAGCGGCAACGTTATGGAGCCAATTGAAGTAAACACCGTATCAAACAAAATGGTATCAGAAGAAAAGGTTAGCTCAAACGATGGGTTCTCTGAGAATTGGGTTGGCCTGCAACCATAAAACCCTGCAACAGTGAATAAAACCAACAGCAAGAGGATTCCTGTCGTCCCTGCTCCTGCATTCTTTCTGAATAATGTCAAGTTCTTCAAACCTTTCTGACGCATGTTACAAAGATGCTGCATCTTGGTTGCTTGAACGCCATTCTATCTCAATTCATTGTACAACGATTCTCAACCTATCCGTATGTTGAGAAAACAAATGAACGCCAGGCGACACGATGATCGCCGATTTGGCCACGGCTCATCCTCTGGAAATAAAAAAAGCCATGAGATGTCGCTAAAGACATCTCATGGCTTTAAATTCTATTATCCGGGAACAAAAAGCAATGCACTCGCATGGCCTCATTGCTTTCATTCTCCGCGCATGCTCTGGTTTAACCCAAATAGCTTTTCAAAATTCGACTTCGGCTGGTATGCTTCAAACGTCGGATGGCCTTCTCTTTGATCTGACGAACACGCTCACGTGTCAGGTCAAAACGCTCTCCAATTTCTTCCAACGTCATGGGATACTCTCCATTCAAACCGAAGTACAACCGAATCACATCGCCTTCACGAGGGGTCAGCGTTCGAAGCGAACGCTCAATTTCCTTTCGCAAAGATTCAGTCATCAAGTCCGTGTCTGGAGCCGGAGTATCTCCCGTTCGCATGACATCGTACATGTTGCTCGAAGATTCATCACCATCCTTCAACGGCGCATCCATGGATACATGACGTCCAGCATTCTTCATGCTTTGCTTCACTTCATCCAGGGTCATATCCAGTGTTTCAGCCAATTCAGCAGCTGTAGGAGGTCGCTCAAATTCTTGCTCAAGACGTGCAAACGCCTTGTTGATTTTATTGATTGAACCAATTTTATTCAACGGCAATCGAACGATTCGACTCTGCTCTGCCAAAGCCTGTAGAATACTCTGACGAATCCACCAAACGGCGTATGAAATGAACTTGAAACCCCGAGTTTCATCAAAACGTTGAGCTGCTTTGATCAAACCGAGGTTGCCCTCGTTGATCAAGTCAGGCAAAGACAAACCTTGATTCTGATATTGCTTCGAAACCGAAACAACAAATCGCAAATTCGCCTTGGTCAACTTCTCCAAGGCGACTTGGTCACCCTTTTTGATTCGTCGAGCCAACTCCACTTCCTCTTCCGCTGTAATCAAATCAACTCGGCCAATCTCCTGCAAGTATTTATCCAAAGAAGCTGTTTCTCTGTTTGTTACCTGCTTGGTTATTTTTAGCTGCCTCATGTGATTGCTTTGCTTTTAAAGTAGAATGCTATAAAACGATAACTCTTTGCTTCCATTGCGTCTGATGTTCTAACGGACAAAAGACTCAATGGTTGCAAATCTCAATCAATCATTCGAAGAATCTCCACCTTCCGAACGAGGTGAGTCATTCGAAGGTCGATCACCACGATCTCGGTTGCGATCTCCACGACCACGATCTCCACCGCGATCTCCGCCACGATCTCCACGAGATCGCTCTGGACGTTCAGGACGCTCCACATAACCCTCTGGCTTTGGAAGCAACGCTTTGCGGCTCAATTTGATTTTACCGGTCTTCTCGTCGCGTCCAACAACTTTGAATTTGACCAACTCGCCTTCTTTCAAAATGTCTTCTACACGATCAATCCGCTTCCAATCCAATTCCGAAACGTGCAACAATCCGTCTTGACCTGGAATCACTTCAACGAAAGCTCCGTAAGGCATAATGCTCTTCACCTTGCCTTCATACTCCGTTCCAATCTCTACGGTTGGAGGGAATGCAATGGATCGAATTCGAGCCAACGCCGCGTCAATTGCTGCTTTATCAGACGCTGCAATTTCAACGATGCCCTTTCCATCAACATCTTCGATGCTAATGTTGGTTTTTGTTTCTGCTTGAATCTCCTGAATGATCTTACCACCTGGGCCAATGATTGGACCGATGGATTCACCTGGAACTTCCAATGTGACAATACGAGGCGCATGGTCCTTGTAATCTGCACGTGGCTCAGCGAGGTTGGTCAACATCTCACGACGAACGTGATGACGTCCTTCGCGCGCTTGCATCAAAGCTTCACGCAACTGAGCGAAGCTCAACCCTTTGATCTTGATGTCCATCTGACACGCTGTGATGCCGTGTTCAGTACCCGTTACCTTGAAGTCCATATCACCTAAGTGATCTTCATCACCAAGGATGTCTGAGAGAACAACATACTTGCCCGACTCCATATCTGTAATCAAGCCCATCGCAATTCCAGAAACAGGCGCCTTGATTGGAATGCCTCCGTCCATCATCGCCAACGTACCAGCACAAACTGTCGCCATGGAAGAAGAGCCGTTGGACTCCAAGATCTCACTCACCAAACGAATGGTGTATGGGCAGTCTTCAATGGAAGGAAGAACAGGCTTCAAAGCGCGCAGCGCCAAATTTCCGTGCCCAACTTCACGACGACTCACTCCACGCAAGGGTCTTTCTTCACCCGTCGAGAATGGAGGGAAATTGTAGTGAAGTAAGAACTTCTCTGTCTTTCTCACCAACGCACTATCAATCAACTGCTCATCCAACTTTGTTCCCAACGTCAAGGTGGTCAACGATTGCGTCTCACCACGCGTGAAAATCGCACTTCCGTGCGTACTTGGCAGGTAATCTACCTCCGTCCAAATGGGGCGGATATCGGTCGGCTTTCGTCCGTCAAGTCGAACATTTTCGTTCAACAACAAGTCCCGAATTGCTTTTTTCTGTGCAGCACCAATGTACTGACGCAACATGAAGCTTTTCGAAGAACGCTCCTCATCACTGAGGGTATCCATGAACTCTTTTTTCAATTCATTGAAAGAAGCCTTTCGCTCTTCTTTCGTTTTGCCTTGCACAGCAGCTGCATAAAACTTGTCCTGCAGAAAATCATTGACACGTGCGCGCATATCTTCATCATGGTCTTCATGGCTGTATTCACGTTGAACACCATAATGACCTGTAGATTTTGCAAGAGCGATCTGAGCTTCACATTGCGTAACAATGGCTGCGTGGGCAGCTTCAATGGCATCCACCATTTCATCTTCGCTCACTTCATGCATCTCACCTTCAACCATGACAACGCTGTCAATGGTTCCAGCAATCATCATGTCCATATCCGCCAATTCCAATTCAGAACGCAACGGATTGATGATGAATTTACCATCTACACGTGCAACACGAACTTCTGAGATTGGACCATCAAACGGGATGTCACTCACAGCCAGACAAGCTGAAGCCGCCAAACCGGCGAGGCTATCAGGCATGACTTCCGGATCTGACGACATCAATTGAATCATCACCTGAGTGCCAGCATGGTAATCGGAAGGAAAAGTTGGACGCAAAGCGCGGTCAACAAGTCGCATGACCAAGACTTCACTGTCAGACGGACGCGCTTCGCGCTTGAAGAATCCCCCCGGGAATCGACCTGCAGCAGCATATTTTTCTCTGTAGTCTACAGTAAGTGGAAGAAAATCCACATCGTCTCGCACCTCATGCGAGGAAACTGCTGTAGCAAGCAACATGGTGTCGCCGCATCGAACGACTACTGAACCGTGAGCCTGCTTGGCCAACTTGCCAGTTTCAATGGTGATCTCACGCCCGTTGCCGAGATCAATGGTTTGGTTGTGTACCGTGTAATTCATCTTTCCTGTGTATGCATCAATAAACACACTTCCTCGATTAGGCAGTGCGCAAAAAAACGAAGAAGGCAATGGATCGATTCCAATTGCCTTCCTCGTTTCAAGAGTTTCTATTAGCGACGTAAGCCGAGCTTCGCCACAACGTCTCGATAGCGACTAATTTCTTTTGCTTTCAGATAATCCAATAACTTTCGACGCTTCCCGACCAACTTGATCAGGGCGCGCTGTGTGTGGAAATCTTTCCGATTCTTTTTGAGGTGCTCTGTCAAGTGAGCAATTCGGTATGAGAACATGGCCACCTGCGCCTCAGGGCTTCCTGTGTCCTTTTCTCCTTCACCGTAAGTGGAGAAAAACTCCTTCTTTTTGTCTGAATCTAAATAGTACATGTCGAAATCTTTTAGATGTTCGTGATGTGAAATAAGGCGGCAAAGGTAACGTGAATAACTGAAGATCCCAACACCAATTACCGAAGTAAATTGCCGTTATGGCTTTGATGGCACGTCGTACATCGCACGCAAGAAGAATGACAGCTTTTGCTTCAATTCCTTGCGTTCCACAATCGCATCCAAGAATCCATGTTCCAGTAGAAATTCTGAACGCTGGAAACCTTCAGGCAAGTCCTTACCAATTGTTTCTTTCACGACACGTGGGCCGGCAAATCCAATCAACGCATTGGGCTCTGCAATGTTCAAATCACCTAACATCGCAAAGGATGCCGTTACGCCTCCAGTCGTTGGGTCAGTCAGCACAGAGATGTAGGGCAGGCCAGCCTTCGATAGCATCGAAAGCTTCGCGCTCGTCTTCGCCATTTGCATCAAACTCAATCCAGCCTCCATCATTCTAGCACCGCCTGACTTGCTGATGCAAATAAAAGGACACCCTTTTTTCAACGCCAAGTCTATGCCACGAGCTATTTTCTCTCCAACGACACTGCCCATTGAACCTCCGATAAACGCAAAGTCCATGCAACTAATGACCACCGGAACACCGTCCAAATCTCCTGAAGCTGTTCTTAAGGCATCCTCCAGACTCGTTTTTTTCTGAGCGGCAACCAATCGGTCCTTATAGGCCTTGGTGTCTTGAAATTCGAGCGGATCAGCACTTGTCATCTTCGGAGCGACTTCACGAAACTTTCCGTCGTCAAAAAGCAACGCAAAATAGCCATCGCTTCCCATGCGGTCATGGTGGGCGCAATAATGACAGACGTGATTTTTTTCAGCATGCTGCTGAGAAGTCACTACTGTTTTACAATTTGGACACTTGTACCATGCGCCTTCCGGAATCTCCTTCTTATCCGTGCTTTTTGTGGTAATCCCTTCCTGTATCCGTTTGAACCATCCCATGATTACATCCTTTTAGATGGTGTAAAGGTAACCAACACGACGAAATGAGATGCGGCTAAAAAGGATGGCCAATCCCAAGATGCAAACCGCCCTTCGCCTTGTGTTGTCCAATCCAGCGTTGCCCCAATTCCAATCCCGGATCATGGATCCGAAGTCCACCGTCCAATCGGAGCAAGAAAAAATCAAAATCCAAGCGAATTCCAACTCCAGAACTGAGCGCCATACTTGACCAAGCCAAGCGAGAGCTGGCCTCTGGGTTCTCAATGGCAGGCTGTTTCATGAGCCAAACATTGCCTGCATCCATAAACCACGCCCATTCCATCATTTTCGTTGACTTTTTTCTCAATTCAATGTTGACCTCTCCGAGCAAATCACCCAACCCCTTCACTACATTCAAATCAGCCACATCGTACCCCGCATGACCAGGGCCCAACTGACGAGCTGGCCAACCTCGAATTCCATTTGCACTCCCTGAGAAAAAAGAACGATCAAAAGGCAAAACAGGGAAATTATTGCCTGCCCAACCGCCCCCTCCTCGTAGACGTCCGTGCAGAGAAAGTCCTTTTGTACGGTCCAGCAATTTTGTGACCGTCCAGGCTCCTTCGCAACGGACAAACTGAACATATGGAACCTCCCCGAGTAGAAACTGCCCCTCATCGTTCATCGCGAGTCCCATCGGAGAAGACAACGCATTCAATCCCCATCCGGTCCACTCCAATCCCAAGTTGACATTTCCAAATTTGGTTTCACTTCCTTTCCAACGAGAAGTCCAGCGAATTCGAGAAAGAATCGACGCATAATTTTGAAAGCGGTTTTGAATAAATGGGTTGGACTCATTGTCCAACCAAGTCTCAAAATCTGACTCTAATTCGATTTTTGTATAGGTGAATTCAATCAAATCCACATAAATACGACTGTCCCTTGTTGGGTTTTCCACGAAATGAAAACCGTGCTTGAATCCGATTGAAGTTCTAGCGTATTCAGGTCTCGACTCACGACTCCACAAGCCGGTGAGATCCGTTCTAGAAGCGTTCGATGGACGCAAACGACTCAAACCAACGGGAGGGATTCCCAATGTTGAATAATGTGCTTCCAAAGACCATGTCCCACTATTTGGAACCAAACTGTTTTCCGTGTAACTAAACGGCTGAGATGAAGTGATGCCAGCAGAAACCAGTAATTCCAACATATCCCCTCTGCCCGATACATTGCGATCTGAAAACACCCCTGTCACGACAGGACCATATCGGGCATCCGTTCGGGTCATATCCAATGCAGCTGATATTCCGTATCGAGGACGCTGAATGAGCCTAATGGCAACATCAAACGCATCCTCACTTCCATCAAGGGCTTCCATTGCGCCCGGTATCTCCACACGTGCAATCGAGGGCAATTGCATCAATCGACGATAAGTCAAAGCAATGGCTTCTTCATTGTAACGCATCCCGGTCTCAATCGAAACAAGATGATCTAAAACAGCTTTTGACGTAGGCTTCGACAGCGAATCAAGGTTCCACTCAATGTTTCTGAATCGCGACCTTCGGTGCGGCACGGATGCGCCCTCAACATTGTATTTAGCAGGTCGCAATTCTAAGGTAAGGTCTGCAATAAAGCCGGTCGATGCTGTCGTGTCGGCATCAAAAGAAATGTGGGTTTCATCAATGCTCGCATACCCCTTTGACTTCAAAAATTTGGCTAAAAGAGAGCGCTCCAACTCAAGGCGGTCTGCATCAAAAACATCCCCTTTTCGGATATTCAACGCGCCCTCAATCTCCTCCAAACGAATTCCACTTCCCAACACTGCCGTCTTGAACTCGCCAATGGTATAAAGCGGACCGGCATGCACTCGATAAAGAACCGCTACCTCGCTATCGTTTAAGGCCGTGACTTCTGCTTCGCAACGCGCATCCAAGAATCCCGCTCTCCGGCTTAGAGCCTCCAAGTTTCTTGCTGTTCTTTCTTTTGCAAGTGCATCATAAAGGACCGGTGACTCCCCCAATCCATTGGCAATCCATTGTCTCACCCCTTGATTCTCTTTGCCTAGATCACGACGTCGTGAGATCGTCTTTTGAAGAGCTTCCGCGCGAATCAAACCATTGAGCATAAGTGGAATTCGCAACCCCAACAACCTTCTATTGGCCGGCTGCCGAATGACCGACAAGGCTTCTGCAGGAGCGGATTGTTCAGACGGCAGTCCGATCCACTCGATTTGATTCCTGTTGAGGACTTGATTCGATTGTTCTAAATGTCTGATGGGTGAACAACTCCACACGGATATCAAAACGATGGTCCCAAGCCAAGCACTCCAACCTCTTTCCCCATACTTTTGATGTTGAAACCCTGCTAGCATGACGCGCAACGAAATCCTATCCATTCGATCTTTGCAAAACCGCAACGAACGCCAGCAAGCATCTCGCTTTGTTGTCGAGGGCGTAAAAGGACTGATCGAATTGGGTGAAAGCGACATGGAAGTGGTGCGAATTTACTGCGTCGACAGCATGGTCAAACACATTCCACCTTCACTTTCAGTGCACGCGGAAGTCATTAGCCCAAAAGAGATGTCTCGCATCTCGAGTTTAAAGACTCCCCCGGGATTATTGGCCACAGTCGCTATTCCAAATTTCAGCGCCTCTGCCATCCTTGCTTCATCAGCAAGTCAAGACAACCTGCATCCTCTTCCTTTCGTTTTGGTCGCTGATCGGGTCGCCGATCCAGGGAATTTGGGAACGCTCATCCGCACCGCCGATTGGTTTGGAATGCGAGGCGTTTTTCTAACACCTGGCAGCACTGACCCTTGGTCACCGAAATGTGTTCAGGCCAGTATGGGCTCCATTTTCCGTGTCCCAGTGACTGAGATGCAACCAGAGGACAGCGAATTGATCACAAGTCAAAAGCATTATGCTTTGGATATGCAGGGCAATGACTACACCCTTGTCAAATGGAAACCAGGACTTATTTGGGTGGGCTCTGAATCGCATGGAATAAAGACTGAAACCAACTCCATGCAATTTGAGAAGGTTCACATCCCCAGCAGAGGGGGTGCTGAATCCTTAAATGCGGGCGTAGCAGGCTCAATTGTTTGTTCAGAGATCGCCCGAGTCTGGGGGCTCAACTAAATAACCTCGTGCGTTTCCACATCCTGATGATTGAGCAGCGGCCTCACCGTGATCTCACACCATTTTCGATGGATTTCATTGGATGTAAAAGGCAAGTGACTCAACTCTTTTTGAATTATTTGAACACGCTCTAAACACAAAGCGGCATCCTGCTGACTGACCATTTCAGGGTTGAAGATCGAGGCCCAATCATCGGACATCTCCGAGGCCATTTCAGCGAGTTGCTCCGCAGCCCAATGTTGAGATGGCCAAATTCGACTTGCTCTGTGAAGTCGGATATCTATCAACTCAGCCAGCCAATTGTGTGGTCTCCCAACTTCATTTCCTTCCTCCCACTCAACAGGCTCTCCAATGGCCACATGAATGCATCCTTTCCAGCCAAAAAGACCTTGCTTCATGCTACGTTCGTCTTCCCCGACCTCCTTTTCATAGACACCGCCATTGGCTTCTGAAACAAGCAATTCCTTCACTTTCATGACATCACAAGGATCCCACTCATAACTCAATGTTACCGGATGAACGCGAAGCGCATTCCAAGCTGATGCATCCTCGCCGTTCATTAGCATCCGTATCAAAGCAGGAGAAGTCCGGTCATCACCATCTTTTGCCCGCCCTTCTCGATGAGCCAACCAGACACTTGATGCTTCTTTACCGATTACATGTCGAACATAAGATGCGACCTCGGCACTGCTAGCCAACTGTTCGCGAGGAGACCCTCCTCGTTGCACAATGAAACTTTTATTCAAACGAACCAAAGCCTCAACCCACGGTGTTTCCAAAAGATTGCTTCCTATGCCAATTTCAGTGGTTTCGGCATTCATTGAAAGCAAAGCCAAATTGATCAAAGAAGGATCCAGGACAATATCTCGGTGATTCGAAATGAACAAGGCGCCACGAGAATCGAAGGCCTCAGGGTATGAAAAAGTCACTTTCGATGCCGTTTTCTCCAACACCTTTTCAATAAACGTTTTGGAAACGAGCTCTTGGAATTCCTCAACACTGGAGATATTGCGCATTGCTTCAATCAGCACTCGCGTTGGCTCTGCTCCAATGAATGGGCTGAGCACCGCTTTCCAGTCCATCGCTCCTAGCAACAAATCCAAAGCGGCTGGCACTTCTTCCTTCTGGTAAGGCCTCATATGAGTAAATGCATCCATAATCTTCAGACCGCAATTTAGGTCACCTAACTTTGGGTCATGACATTCGAAGCGCTAAAGCTTACTCGCCAATTTCTAAATGCCGTTGAAGATGCTGGCTACAAGGAGCCAACTCCGATCCAAAAACTGGCCATCCCTCCCTTGCGTTCTGGCCAAGATGTCATTGGCATTGCCCAAACGGGAACCGGGAAAACAGCCGCATTTCTTTTGCCAGTGCTTCAAACCTTGAAGTATGCTCAGGGCGATGCGCCTCGCGCTTTGATTTTGGCACCGACCAAAGAATTGGTTTTGCAGATCCACCATGAGGCCACGCAATTTGCTGCTTACACTGATTTGCGCTGCATCCCTCTGTTTGGTGGAATAGGGCACAAATCGCAATTGAATGCTGTCAAAACTGGCGTCGATCTCATCGTAGCGACTCCAGGACGATTTTTAGAAATCTATCTTAAAGGAGGCTTCGAACCCAAAAAAATCAAGCACCTTATTCTCGACGAAGCCGATCGCATGATGGACATGGGGTTCATGCCTCAACTGCGTCAAATTCAGGAAATAATCCCATCAAAGCGCCAAAATGTTTTGTTTTCAGCGACATTTCCGCATCGTGTCGAGCGTCTTGCCGATGAATTTCTGCTCTGGCCAACGCGGATTGAGGTTTCACCAGAATCAACCCCGGTAGAAACTGTAGAGCAACTCACGATGGAACTGCCCAATCAGCGGACCAAACTAGAATACATTGAATGGCTCATCAATGACCGACTGCTCGACAAAAGACTTCTGATCTTCACTCGCCGGAAAGAAGATGCTGAAAGTGTTGCGCGTTATTTACAAAGATCCTTCCCCTTTGAAGTCCGGTCTATTCATAGCAACAAAGGCCAGAATGCTCGGATCAACGCTATGGATGACTTCCGTTCCGGAACGGTGCAAATTTTGGTGTCAACCGATATTGCAAGCCGTGGAATCGACGTTCCTGAAACAGAAATGGTGATCAATTTTTCTGTGCCCAGCGACCCTTTGGATTACGTCCATCGCATTGGAAGAACTGGAAGAGCCTTCCGTTCAGGTGAAGCCATTACACTGCAAGACCCTTCAGAGCGTTATGCCATGGAGCGGATTGAGTCCCTCACAGGCGAAAAAGTTCGCAAGCTTGAAGTTCCCGAGCATTTGGTCATGCACGAAACCCCGCGAAATGAAAAGCAGTTGCAGGCCCGCGGGATTGACAGAGAAATGCGAAAACGCGACCCGTTGTATAAAGGTGCATTTCATGAGCGAAAGAAGAAGTCCAAGAAGGACATCGCAAAAAAGAAATCAGCCGGGAAGCAACGCTAGGAGTTGCTCGTTTTTATCTGACCATGGTCTGACCCCCTCGTCATCCACGACATATCCTTCCTCGAAACACATAATGGCCAACCTTCCATCGGGCAAAGATTGTACGTGCGTATGAAAGTTAAAATCGAATCCATGCCTTCTCAGCCACTCGAAATGTCGATCTGAAGAAGTCTCTTTTTGAACAGAACCTTTTAATTCCTTCAAGATTGAGCGGTTCTTTAATAGAACATTTTCAACATGACGTATCAAAGGATTCGGTTTGTTTGTTCTCCTGTGATGCTTGGCACGGCAACTGTCATCACAAAATTGTTTGTCTCTTCGTCCACGCAGAGACTCATGGCACTCGCGGCATTGGACGGATTGAATGCGGAAAATCATGTCGCCAAATAACAAATCGACTGGTCAATTCTGAGTTTTCAATTCACAATCGAGACCTATTAATTTGCAATCAACTCATTTACAGCATTTCCAACCCTTCTTCCAATCGACGAACCATGATGGAGATCAGCGCTGTCAATCCTGGTTCAGTTCGACGCGCTACAGCCAAGATGCCATCGATATCGACCGGATCCAAAGCATCTGGATCGCATTCATCCGTGAGCACACTGATTGCGCAACACGGAATCCCCATATGAACGCACGCAATGACTTCTGGCACCGTGGACATACCTACGGCGTCTGCTCCAATGATTCTGAGATATCGGTATTCAGCGCGTGTTTCTAAATGTGGCCCTGGAACACTCGCATAAACGCCTTCATTCAATTCAAGTTGAAGCTTGACAGCCGATTCTTTTGCAATTTGTCGCAAGCCACGGTGATACGGTTGGCTCATATCAGGAAATCGTCCTCCCAATTCTTCCATGTTCTGTCCTCGCAATGGGCCTTCTGGCTGCAAATTGATGTGATCCTCTATGCAAAGGAGGGTTCCTTTCTTGTGGTTTGGATTCAATGACCCTGAGGCATTTGAAATCAAGATTGCCCGCGCTCCAAGCATTCCTGCAATGCGAACAGGCTTGACAATTTGATCCATCGAGTGCCCCTCATAAAAATGGAATCTTCCTTGCCAAGCGAGGACCCGTTTCCCTTCAAGTTCGCCATAGATCAGTTTTCCAAAATGGAACTCCAAGGTTGCTACTGGAAAATGAGGTATTTGGCTATAATTGAATGACTTAATTGGACGAATTTGATTCGCCAATGCACCCAATCCCGTCCCCAAGATGATGCTGCAATCCACCTTTCCCACTCCCCTCTCCTGCAAGAACTCGACTGCTTCCTTCAATTCATCGATGACCTCCATAGAATGTGTGTTTTTTCGTCCTGCAAGATATCAAATGTGGAATACCGAACTTTACCCCGTCTTAGAGAAACAATCATAATGTTACGCATGACAAATTCTACTGTCGGGATTATTGGTGCAGGGGCTATGGGCTCCGGGATTGCTCAAGTTGCAGCGCAAGCCGGATGGAATGTGATTCTCATCGACCAATCCCTCGATAGTCTAGAAAAGAGTCAAGCCCAATTGACCAAAGTTTGCAATCGTCTCGTTGAAAAAAATCGACTAACCTCGCAGGAGTCAAGCGCATTGCAACAACGCATTCTACGATTTACTGCATTCGACCATTTGGCGCCGTGTACGTTGATCATTGAGGCCATTGTCGAGAACAAGGAAGTGAAGCAGCGTGTTTTCGCTCAAATTGAAGAGATTGTCTCCAATGAGTGCATCCTAGCGACGAACACATCTTCCCTTTCTGTCACCGGCTTAGCAAGCTCGCTGAAGCATCCTGAACGCTTCTTAGGGTTGCATTTCTTCAATCCAGCTCCATTGATGCAGCTTGTCGAAGTCATTGCTGCTATGCAAACCAATCCTGAGCACATCGATCGCTGTAACGCCTGGATGAACGCCTGGAAAAAGGTTCCTGTGCGCGCCAAAGACACACCAGGCTTCATCGTCAATCGCTTGGCAAGGCCATTTTATGGAGAGGCTTTAAGAATCGTTGAAGAAGAACTTGCATCACCCGCTCAAGTGGATGATGCGATGAAAAGTGTTGGTTTTCGAATGGGCCCCTTTGAACTCATGGACCTCATTGGAAATGATGTCAACTATGCCGTCACTGTTTCTGTTTTTGAAGCATTCTACTTTGACCCCCGATATCGTCCAAGCTTGATTCAAAAGAAGCATGTCGAAGCAGGTTGGCTGGGCCGGAAATCGGGAAGAGGCTACTATCGGTATGATGGTCAACCGGGTGAATCAATTACAGAGGCCACAGGAGAGCTTAGTTGGATCCATCAAAGGATTGTTGCCTTGCTCATCAATGAAGCCGCTGACGCACTTTCTATGCGCATTGCATCCGCTCAAGATTTGGAGTTGGCCATGACACGCGGGGTGAACTACCCAAAAGGCCTGCTCACCTGGGCAAATGATTGGGGGATTGCTTCCGTATTGGATCAATTGCAAGCCCTCCAAAATCGATATGGAGAGGATCGCTATCGCCCAGCTCCAATACTTCGGGACATGGCCGAAAAGAACTTACTGTTCGACCTGGGAACGAGCTGAATCATTCACGCGTCTCAAGCTGTGAAACTGGTGCGTGTAGTCCTCGTCTTTTCGAATGCCTCGCGCATCCAAATCATCTATGCGAACTTGCCCTGCGGCATGGAGAATTGAGAGCTCCTTGGTCAATATCCCCACGTGTATTACCGCTCCCTCTTCGTTTGCAAAAAAGGCCAAATCACCAGAAGCTCTGTTGCTCCAATCAATCGGGTTGCCACTATGGACCTGTGCACTGGCATCTCGAGGCATGCGCACACCACAGAGTGCAAATGCCACTTGGATGAGGCCGGAGCAATCTATTCCCATGATGGTTTTTCCTCCCCAGAGATACGGTGCTCCAAGAAAATTCATTGCCGCATCCAATGGCAATGCACAAGGCGCCAAACAGGCATCCAACGAATTGAGGGGCTCGAGTCTCTCTGCACCCAACCGCCAAGCCCCCTCTAAGTCGCAAGTCAGTCGAGCGCTTGCAGGGAGGACACATTGAGCGCCTCCTTCCAATGACCACAAGGAAATCGGAGCCTGTGTCAACACAGCATGGCGCGACTGCACTGCTTCATCCTGTGGAGAGCAAACAGTCAATTGCTTCATATCGCACCACCCACGATACGAGTCCATCATCAATTCCACTTGGACCCAGTCCTTTTCTCCTCTTTGCAGCAACCTGCAGCGTTCTCCAGCAATCAGCTGAGAAACCATCTCCGATCGATCGGATGGATCAGCGCGCAAGGGAGCAACCGGAACTGTGACTTCTAAAAGGTGGTTCGTCATCCGAATGCGTTCAAATCAACTCGACGGTCATCGCTGACGCACCGCCACCTCCATTGCAAATGCCCGCAGCGCCTTTTTTAAGTCCACGGCTTCTTAGTGCATGAATCAAGGTCACCACTATGCGGGAACCACTTGAGCCCAATGGATGACCTAAAGCGACAGCTCCGCCATTGACATTCACTTTGTCCGCATCCAATCCGAGTAAGGCGACATTGACCAATCCAACAACGGAAAAAGCCTCATTCAATTCCCACAAATCAATGTCCTTCAAATCCCAACCAGCCTTCTTCAAAGCCAATGGAACAGCCTTGGCTGGAGCCGTCGTAAACCACTCGGGCTGGTGAGCCGCATCAGCCGCTGACACCAACTGTGCCAATGGCTTCAATCCCATTCGCTCGACCGCCGCTGCCGAAGCCAGAACCAATGCACTCGCTCCGTCATTCAATGTCGATGCATTGGCAGCAGTGACTGTCCCATCCTTTTGAAATGCCGGACGCAATCCTCGAATTCGGTCCATTTTAACTTGGGTAAATTCTTCATCGCAGTCCACAATGACCGGGTCACCCTTTCGTTGAGGCACCATAACAGGAACGATCTCAGCATCAAATTGACCAGCAGACCAAGCTTTGGCCGATTTCTCGTAACTCGCTATCGCAAAATCATCTTGTTCTTCACGAGAAATCTCATGTTCCTTGGCACAGAGTTCTGCACAATTCCCCATATGCGTAGCGTTGTACACATCGGTTAAGCCGTCTAAGAGCATCCCGTCTTTTGCCGATATATCACCAAATTTGGTGGCCTTCCGGCCTGGTAAATAATGAGGCACTTGGCTCATATTCTCCATGCCGCCCGCTACCACGATGTCTGCATCTCCCAACGCAATCGCTTGGGAAGCCAAGGCGAGGGACTTCATCCCGCTAGCGCAAACCTTATTGATCGTTGTGCAAGGCACTGAGTCCGGAATCCCAGCTCCCATGGAGGCTTGACGAGCAGGTGCTTGCCCCAATCCCGCTTGGAGGACATTTCCCATAAACACTTCTTGCACATCAGAACCGGCAATCCCTGCCGCCTCTAACGCGCCTCGAATGGCAATACTTCCGAGTTCTGTTGCTGGAACCGATGACAAAGACCCTAAGAAACTCCCCATCGGAGTTCGAACTGCGGAAACGATATACACTGGATTGGCCATAAGAATGGGGTTTTAAAAAAAACAAATTTAACGGGAGTTGGCTCCAAGAACCAATGCATTCGCTCACTTTGGCATGGTGGTTGTCTCTTTGGTGGCAAGTCGTCTGGATAAAAGCATCAGACAATTTGGTTTAGGTTAAGCAAAATCGCTGGGAAACGTCCCGGCGATTTGTGTTTATATCCACTAAAAATCAACTACTTATCCTGACTCTACTTGAGAAAACCTGCTGACTTCGAAACATCAAGGCCATGGTTTTCGTAGGAGGATTCGATTACAACACTTTGCGATTATGTCCATTCCTGGTTTCCCCATCACCCACGCACCGAGCGCACTTGAACAGTACAAAACGCTCATCCGCCATGTACACGGTGAACCGGTGATGATCCGCAGGGCGATGCGCATCGCATTCAGAAGCCTCAGTCCGCTGGAGTCCATCGAACTTCGAGACTGGCTAGAAGCTCGGTACCATTTGTAAAATAGA
This sequence comes from uncultured Flavobacteriales bacterium, assembly GCA_937881575.1. Classification (GTDB taxonomy): domain Bacteria; phylum Bacteroidota; class Bacteroidia; order Flavobacteriales_D; family Sanyastnellaceae; genus UA16. The sequence goes on from CALGEI010000156.1 coordinate 19,744, forward strand.
AAAAGGACTTATCTAACAGGACGCGTTCCCTCTTCAGGTGATCGCGTTTTTTTATGCCCAGATTTTCCTGGAATGGCCTTGGGTCCCTTTCCTCCTTTCATCAATTGAAGGAATTCATTCGGAACCCGTGATTTCAGCTCTCTCGACTCTCCATCCAATCCCGTTATCTCAAGCGCGTACAAGTGCAACCCTGACCGACTCATTGGGTCTGGAGCTTCCTTGCCTTTGCCGACAACCATGCAACTATGACGTCGCAACCCTGACATCAGGACAGGAACATCATCGAAGCACATCCTAAATTTTAGCATGGTGTGCGTGGAAGTCGCTCGCATTGTTCGATATGGAAACTCCCGCAAAGGCCCTCGCTTTTTAGGGGAATCTGATGGTTCAAAAGCCGTAATCACATCGTCTGGAGGCAAGTGACCATCGACAACGACATACATACCACTCTCCATTCCTTCCCAGTGATCCTGCAAATGTTTCCGCAACTGAAGATCTTTCGCTATCAGGCAGATTCCAGACGATTCCTTTTCAATGCGATTCACAAAATGGACATCCTTGCATTCTGGACGGGCTTTGGCCATCCATTCCCGCATTCTCGTATAACTTGTTTTGACCTGTGGCTTTGGTGAAGCGAACACCATACCGGCCGGTTTTACGTACCCTATCAATAGGTCGTCTTCGAAAACGATGTCATAGGGAGCCGGAATTGATTTCGGATCTTTTTGTGACGACCCTGAGGCCCCACCCAAGTCAAAATCTTTCGGCTTTACAGCCTTAGAAAGCGAGGTCCATGTGATGGTCACTCCAGCGGCAACGGTCGTTGAAGGGATCCGCACAGCGGTCCCATCCACTGTTACCAAACCAGCCTTAATCGCTGTTCTCGCTCTTGTGCGTGTCGAGAATCCCCCATGATCCATGAGAAAATCCAACAACACCATTTCTGATTCGACCAATTTCCGTTCCATGGCGCGAAGTTACTCCTGTTCAGGTCCAAATCACTCGCCGCACTTACTCCTCTTCTGGAGAAGATGAACTCATGGTATGAAAGACATTTTGAACGTCGTCATCTTCTTCTAGCTTTTCGATCAACTTCTCCACTTCCAGTGTCGCTTCTGCATCCAATTCTTTGGTGATGTTCGGCAAGCGTTCAAGACCCGATTCGACAATTGCGTATCCATCCTGTTCTAGCTTATTCTGAAGGGTTCCATACGATTCAAACGGTCCGTAGATGACGATATTCTCGCCATCCAAATCCACATCTTCAGCACCATAGTCGATCAAATCCAACTCCAACATTTCAGAATCCACTCCTTCCGCCGTGATCTTGAAAAAACACAAATGGTCAAACATGAACTCTACACTCCCACTGGTTCCCAAGTTGCCGTTGCCTTTATTGAAATGACTTCGCACATTGGCAACTGTGCGGTTGTTGTTATCCGTCGCCGTTTCCACGAAAACAGCAATGCCATGAGGCGCATAGCCCTCAAAATTCACCTGCTTGTAGTCTGAAGTATCCTTATCCGTTGCCTTTTTGATGGCGCGCTCGACATTTTCTTTCGGCATGTTAGCCGCTCGGCAATTTTGCAGAACAGCGCGCAACCTTGGATTCATCTCCGGGTCTGCACTGCTGCCCTCCCGAATGGCAATAATGAGATCCTTGTTCAATCGGGCAAAAGTTTTCGCCATGGCTGCCCATCGCTTGAATTTGCGTGCTTTCCTGAATTCAAATGCTCTGCCCATCTTCGTAATGCTCTTGTTCGGTGTAAATATCGCACATGACCAACAATCTTTCGCTATGCCCCAATGTCGTATTGCGCTGGCTGTTTCGAGCCCTTTGTCATCTCATCCTATCTTTACATCATGAATATCCAGATTGTCTCTATAGGTCTCGTTGGTTTTCTAGTCATTTTGAACAGCTGTCAATACAACGTGGATTCCATGCTCTACGGAACTTCCGACTGCCCTGCCATTGAAGCCACTTATCAATCGCATATTTCCGGCATCATTGATAGTGAATGTGCAGGCTGTCACAGCGGAAACAATCCTGCTGCGGGGCTTGCTCTCACCAACTATGATCAAGTTGTTGCTGCAGTTAGCTATAGTGGTTTGACTCATCGCATTCAACTGCCGTTAAGTGATCCGGATGTTATGCCACCCAATGGCGGTCTCGATGCCTGCGAATTAGACGCAATATTGAATTGGGTTGAGAGTGGCAGTCCTTATTGAACAAACATCGACTCAATGAACAGCATGAAACATACTCTCTTCTTTTTACTTTTAAGTACCTGCGCGGCAGTCTCTGCTCAGCAACATATTACCCGTGCCGGCCATGTTCATTTCTTTTCTTCTACTCCGCTCGAAGACATTGAAGCCGATACGCACCAAATGAGTGCCATTTTGGATCTCAGCAATGAGCAGGCCGTTGGATTTGCTTTCCAAGTCCCTATTTTATCGTTTCATTTTGAGAAGGCCCTCATGGAAGAGCATTTCAATGAAAGTTATTTGGAAAGCGAACAATTCCCTCGTGCCACATTCGAGGGCATCATTGAAAATTGGGACGCACTCCCTGACAATGGCGATTGGAGTGATGTGGCGGCGTCAGGCATGTTGACCATACATGGCATTCAAAGGGAACGAATGATACAAGGACAAATGAGGATGAATGGCGACTCTTGGGAAATCCAGGCAGCTTTCGATGTACTCACGGCGGATCATGACATTAAGATTCCTAAAATGGTTCAGAAGCAGATCGCAGATCGCATTGCGGTCACTGTGGAAGCTCAATTGACTCCACGATAAGTTGTTTGCTATGATTCAATTTTTCCATCCTCGATTTATTTTCGCTCTGCTTCTCGGAATTGTCTCCTTCTCGGCTTCTGGCCAAAGTCTACTGGATGAATTGAGCACCGAGCCCGCAGCGCACGAGGTAACCGCAACATTCAAAGACACCCGAGTCATCAACATGCAAAGCAACGAAACGCCCGGAGCAGGCGTGTTGCACTTCGTAATCGCTCATCGATTTGGAAGAATCAACGAAGGCCTTTATTCACTCTGGGGACTGGACAATGCGAGCATGCGCATGGCATTTGATTATGGTCTTACTGATCGTTGGAGCATCGGCCTTGGACGCAGCACTTTTCAGAAAACAGTTGAAGCCAGCGTCAAAGGAAAATTGCTCATTCAGAAATCGGATAACAGCATGCCCCTCAGCTTAACGTACTATGGCGTGACCATGGCCAACGGAATGCGCTGGGACGATCCAGAGCGTGACAATCTCTTTTCTTCAAGACTCAGTTTCGTGCACCAACTGATCTTAACAAGCAAATTGACCGAACGAACGAGTGTCGCTCTCGTCCCTTCTTTGACTCACCGCAATCTGGTTAGCTTCACCTCACAAAGTCATGATCAAATTACGATCGGTATTGGAGGTCGACATAAGCTCACTCATCGGATGAGCGTGAATACAGAATACCACCTCCCCATCCAAGGATTGAATGATGGCACGACCAACAGTCTTTCTTTGGGAGTTGACATTGAAACTGGCGGACACGTATTTCAATTGCACATTACAAATTCACAAGGGATGTTCGAGCGGGCATTCTTGACAGAAACGACAGGACGTTGGCTCGACGGAGATTTGTTTTTCGGTTTCAACCTGAGTCGTGTTTTTTCATAAAGCAGTGATTTGTTTTTCATTTTCTTTACTTTGGTATGGTAATTGTCCTTTAAAATGAAAACAACCATGACTTCCAATTTCACTTCATCCGCTTTTCTTTTGACAATTTCGCTTCTTCTCAATTCGATTGAGGCAAAATCCAGCGAATCATTCTCCAATGACTCGATTCCATTAGAAAAGAAAAAACCAACCAGTGAAGGTTACTGGGGCGGCATTTCGTTGAATATTGTTTCCATGGCTCAGTTTCAAGGAGACCTCGAAGATTACAATGCCTCACTTGGAGCTCCTCAACACTTGGGCATGAAATTGGATGATGCCACTGAAAGCTGGAGGTTCGAACTGAATCCATTTGAGTATCGTCAGCGGCTAATTGGAGAGTACATCGGCCTGACCACCGGGCTTGGATTTGATTGGTGGCATGTTGGAATTGATGATGAACACATGCTCTATTTCAATGAGGAAGAGGAGCGCGTGATGTCCACTGTAATGGGTGGCGACTCCATCAGCATTAGCAAGAACCATTTGGATGCCGTTTACTTGCGGCTTCCCATGCTTGTGAGCTTGAGAACATCGAGAAACGGTGATCAAGGCATGCACATTGAAGCCGGACTCGTAGGAGGATATCGAATCTGGAGTCAATACAAAACCAACTACCAGAATGGCGGTGTCAAAACGGAAGAGACCGTGGGCGACTTTCTAATCAACCCGTACCAACTGCATGCTCGTCTCGCCATGGGGTTTGGCAATGTGAGTTTGTTGACGGAAGTCTCACTCCTCCCATTTTTCGAAGAAAACCGATCTCCTGCGCTTCACAGTTTATCCCTTGGCTTGCAATTTGCCTTCAACGGAAAATAAAATTGAACACATCGGGAAACGCGATGTTAAAAAGTCGTGAAAAAGCACCTCCTTATTATCGGCAGCCCTGAACCCAGTTCATCAGGCTTTCTACTTCCTTTCCTTGATACTTTTCTGAAAGACCCCCGTTTCGATGTCCGGATCTTGGTTGACCATCAAACCAATTATCAATTTGATCTCGCTCAAGAGCAAGACTCCATTGATTCAGCGCTGAGTGTCACGCTTCACTTCCCGATCTATTGGTACAGCATGCCGGCTTTAATGAAAGCATGGCTCGATTCCATTTTGACCTTCGGCTGGGCCTTTGATGCCAAAGGAGGTCTGCTTGAAGGGAAACCCCTTTTGAGCAGCGTCACAACTGGCGCTCCCTTGAGTTCGTATCAATCGAATGGCAAGAACTTAAGACCATTGGACACGTATTTGCACCATTTAGAGAGAACTGCCGAGTATGCTGGATTTAACTACATCGGCTTGGTCGCTACAGATCAAGTGCGAGGTGACAATTTGAATGCCGCCGCAAGGAAACAAAAAGAGGCTATTTGTGCCAAGCTTGGGATTAACGCAATAGCATGAACGAACCGTTCATTGTTTCCTTACTTGGAATCGTCAGAACATAATAATAGGTTCCTTCATCCAAGTCATCTGCTCGCCAGTTATTTCCGTAATCACGTTTTTGATAGACCTCATTACCCCACCGGTCAAAAATGAGCAATTCATTGCCTGGGAACGACGACAAATACTTGAATGTTAGCGCATCGTTGATTCCATCTCCATTGGGCGAAAAAACGTTGACAAACTCCACATCACAGCCTACAATTTCCATAGTGGCCATATCAGAATCGCCGCAAAGGCCTTCCAAAACATGAGTCAATTCCAAAACACCAATGCCCGCTGCCTGCAAATTGATAGACCCGTTGTTTTGATTCACGCAGTTTTCGCAATTGGCAGACCAGACGCCTCCACCCCAAAGGAATCCTGGTTGCACATAATCCGCTGACAAACAGAGCCAGTCCGGAAGTGTCACGCTGGCATCCCGCTGCGGGGCCACTTGAACCGTCACCATGTCCTGATCGAAACAAACACCGTCCACGGTATACGTCACTTCATATTCGCCGGCTCCGATGGAAGGATCAAAGGCATCCTCTGCGATAATGCATCCAATACAATCCGATGACCAGACTCCCCCAGCTTCAGCGGCTTGCAATGAAAGAATGTCCCCTGACTCACACAGTTCCGGGATTGGAACGATCGACGCATCCACTTGTGCCTCTACGTTTATTGTTCCTATAAACGGCGCGCTGCATTCATTGTTGAAGACGAACTCGATGCCAACGACTCCCAGCTGGTCAGCAAGGAAAGAACCCGTGTTTGAATTCAAAATACACCCCGGACAATTCGAAGAAGACCACGTTCCATTTTGTCCCGAAGTATATTCAGAAGGTATGTCTGCGTCAAATGTAAAACTCAAGCCCATCTGCTCTCCTTGACATAAAGGCTCCGGCTCATCGAATGAACCCTGAAGAGTGGGCTGAATGTCGACCACCCAAGATGATGAATCATTGCAAGCACCATTGGCAATTGTATAGGAGACCTCTAGCAAGCCTGTTGGAGCGTTCCCAACTACAAACAATCCGGCACTATCGAGACAAGCAGGGCATGGAGCAGACCAGGTTCCTCCAGGCACATTGACATTGAATTGAAACTCGTCCGACGTCTCGCAAAAACTTCCGGGCACATTGGACGCTCCAATGGCCACGCTTTCGCTCACGGCCAATTGCAATTCAGAAACAATGGGACAATAGGAAGCCGGCGTGAACACGATGTTCCAAATATTGGACTCCATTCCAGTCGCGTCAAACACGCCCGTAAGCGAATCCATGCATCCAAAACAGTCCGATGTCCAGATGCCGGGAACATCCACTTCAAAAAGCGCGAAGTCGTCCTCGCACAGTATCGATGGTCCCGAAACGATTCCCTCCAAAGGAGGCGACACACCAATTTCCAAGGATGACTCTCCCGGACATACTCCGAACGTTGTGAAGGTGACTGTATTCAGCCCATCCTCTGCTTCGTCGGAAAAGAAAACGCCTGTATTTGCATTGATACAATCACCACAAGAAGCAGACCAAGAACCATAGGGCGGTGTCGCATTCATATCGAATATCTCACCCAAACAGAGCATGTCTGTCGACGCCGTGAAAACCGGTGTAGGCGTGCTCCCAATGGGGATATTCAAGGTTATAACATCTGCGAAACAAGACCCTTCTACCACGTGAATGACTTGAAGTCCTCCTGAACCAGCTATGGCTGGATCCACGGTCAAAGTAGCTTCATCAAAGCATCCATCACAATCCACGCTCCACGTTCCTTCTTCCAATGTGTTCGGAGTGATTTGGAATGGCTCACCGCCGGAGCAAAGTGGCGCAGGATACGAAAAACCCGCATCCGCATCACTGACAGCAATGACCTCCAATTCATCAGAAACCACTTGCACGTAATCATCGGCCGTAGGCGCTGGACCGTTGTACTGGTCCACACAAAAACTTTCCGAACCTGAAGACCCTACGGCCAAGGTATACGACCCAACCTCAGTCCCATCGGGAGAGGTGATCGTCAAAACAGCATCTGCCCAACCGTTGTTGCCTGAATCCGTCATAATCAGGCCATAGCATCCATTGGGCAAACAAATGGAGCCATCAAATGGCGCATCGTCTGCAAAGAGCAGCGCCCCATTTTCAGAGACGATCGACCAATCAATTTGCTGATTGCCCGAGTAGGACCCTGAGCTGGTCACATTGATATCATACTCTTCGCAAAAAGTACCTACAGGAAGTTGGCTAAACCAACCCGTCAAAGTCGTTGTCTGGGAAGTACAAAAATCCAAGGTGTCTCCAATGCCCAAAAACTCATCCCCCTCATACCAAAGGGTTGTTCCTTCGACCACCTGCGACGAGGTGAAACGCCAAGCTTCAGAGTTCGCAGACCAGTTTCCTGTATTGAATCCCGCGGGTGCGACCCCACTTGAACCTGTTGCATTTTGGATTCCCACAGCGGCACTTCCCCAAGAGCAAGAGGGCCGACTGCCCAAATAGATCTCAATCACATTCGACCCTTCATACAACACGATTTCAGCACTGACTTGATTGCTCGTGCAGCTAAACTGGCAAACGGCATTGAAAGACACGACAAACTCACGACAAGGTGCCACGCCGTATGTACTGTATCGAACATTGCCACATGTTGACGGATTCAAATCACTGTAGACCGCCATGATGCTGTTGAGTGGCATGTTGCCATTTGGAACCAATCCAGGTGGATTATAGGGTGCGTTTTCACTGAGATTGAATGAAATCCATCCATTCGGTGACAACCGGCATTGTGTATAGTCATTGCCGTAAAAATTGAAACTAAAACCAATGGGCACATTGGTCGCTGCAGCGCCATCGTCATCACCGGTGTTTATGCCAACCGTACCTTGATTGAAAGCATACGGCAGCTCATAATCTATTTCCTCTACCTCGTAGTCTGCACCGCCGACTGCCACACTCGCAATGCTCGGCGAGACCAATTGGATGCATGAATCCACACACGTGATTTCCACATCTTCTCCGATATCAAACAAACCGAACGTATCACACTGGGCCAAAACAGAATCAAATTGAACGCCTGCGAGCAGGAGAGCCGAAAACCAGACCAATTGGAGGTGTTTTTTTGGCAGCATACGATTTATTTTTTGAAACCCCTGTCGGTGTAATTGATTATTGAACAAATCTTAGCGCACAAGGGTTGCACTCTTGAATAACGCCAAAGTAAACCATTTCATGAAATTTTTCACATCCTACATTAGCCTGAGCATCGTGCTTTCAGTACTCGTCGTATCTCTTTGTGCTTGGAGTCTCATGAAATCCTCACATCAATATCCTCCAACACCTTCCATGACTTCATTCTACGACCTCTCAGCGAAAACACTCGAAGGTGAATTGATTTCTTTTGATTCTTTCAAAGGAAAGCGGCTGCTCATTGTGAATACCGCTTCAAAATGTGGTTACACCCCTCAATATGCCGATTTAGAATCCCTGAATCAGGAATATGGTGGCGAGAATTTTGAGATCATCGGGTTTCCTTGCAACGATTTTGGACGTCAAGAGCCCGGAACGGCAGACGACATCGCTTCTTTCTGCTCGAAAAATTATGGGGTGAGCTTCACCATGATGGAAAAAGTCCATGTGGGAGGAAACGAACAGCACCCCCTCTATTCATGGCTGTGTTCCGCTGAGAAAAACGGAGTTTCGGATCACAAAGTGGGCTGGAACTTTCACAAATTTTTGATCGATGAAAACGGACAACTTGTAGCTTCAATGCGGAGTGGCGTGAAGCCCTTAGACGCTGAAATCGTCGCGTTCGCCAAAGGGAACTGATTGCACGTTTTGGTTTCATGTTTGCCGCTGTAATTTGGCTGCATGCATTATCAATTCATTGCCCGCTGTTTTTCGATGGCTTTGTTGTTCTCAACATTCGCCACTTCGGCCTTATTAGGACAAGACGACTTACGTCGTCCTGGTGATATCGTAGGGCATGACCTAGGACAACGTTTTACGCTGCATCACGCAGTCTCTGATTATGCGGAACACGTACACGCCGCCGTTGCGGGATCCCAATTGATTCAGTATGGAACTTCTGTTGAAGGAAGACCGTTGCAGTTGCTTGCTCTTTCAAGCGCTTCCAACTTAAGCAATTTGGACGCCATACGAGAGCAACACCTCGATCGAATGCATGGAGGTACGGGGCTGCCTCAATATGATCAATTGGCCATCGTATGGCTGAGCTATAACGTTCATGGCAATGAAGCCGTTTGTACGGAGGCCGCTTTGGAGGTCATGCATCAATTGGCGCAGGCATCCAATGATGGAGCCGATTTCTTGGAACATGTGGTCGTTCTGTTGGACCCTTGCTTGAATCCTGACGGACATGATCGGTACGCCGTTTGGTTCAATCAGTACGCAAGCAGCACCCCGAACCCGGACCCCAACAGTTTTGAACACGACGAACCTTGGCCAGGCGGGCGTCCGAACCATTACCTCTTCGATTTGAACCGAGATTGGGCTTGGCAGAAACAACAAGAAAGTCAAATGCGGTCAGCGGTGTACCACCACTGGATGCCACACGTGCATTGCGATTATCACGAAATGGGCTACAATAGCCCTTATTATTTCGCTCCCGCTGCTGAGCCATATCACGAATCCATTACAAAGTGGCAACGAGATTTTCAGCACGAAGTTGGGCAAGCGACAGCCAAGGCTTTTGATGCGCGAGGAGAATTGTACTACACCAAAGAGTCCTTCGATCTCCTTTATCCTAGCTATGGAGACACCTACCCTATTTTCAACGGTGCCATCGGTATGACCTATGAGCAAGGTGGCAGTGGTGGCGCTGGTGTGCTCGTTGAAACTGCACAAGGAACGTTATTGAGTTTGAGCCAGCGCATCGCGAATCACGTTGAAAGTAGCTTACAGGCCGTCTATACAAGTGCGCGTTTAGCTCAAAAACTTGTGGACGAATGGGGAGCTTATTACGACCGAAACCGCACACAGCCGATTGGACAGTTTGGTGGGTATCTCATTCCAAAAACGAAAGACAATGCTGCTCGAATTGAGCGACTCGTTCGCTTTTTGGATGGGCACGGAATCATCACTGAAAAGGTACATCAAGATCAAAAAGCAGTGAAAGCTTGGGAGTATGGTATCGGAGCAAAACGATCAGTGAAGCCTCAAACTGGGGATCTCGTCATCAGCTCTTTTCAAACGCACTCGAGCATTTTAGATGTGTTATTCGACCCTGCACCGGTTTTGACAGACTCATTGACCTATGATATCACCACCTGGAGCGTGCCATATGCCTATGGACTGCGTACGTTTGGTCTGGATGCCCCGATCTCCGGGAGACCGCACATTGAATCGAGCATTCTTCCCATTGCCGGCGAAGCGTTTGGATTCGCCTTTTCAAGGTCAGGCGATCAGGACTCTCCGCTGATGGCCCAACTACTTGCAGCAGGATTCTCCCTGCGCACGAATGCCAAAGCGTTCGAATTGGATGGCTCTAAGTATGAAGCGGGCACTTTGCTGGTACTTCGCGGGGACCACATGAACCGCCCCTTGTGGTGGAAGGAACTTGGAGAATTGGCCGCTCAACATCGCATCGAACTGAAGACCCTTGAAGGGGGATATGCTGACGCCGGCCCCGATATGGGCTCCGATGACATTTGGCCCATTCAAGAAATTCGGGTGGGCGCACTCACTGGCCCGGGAGTTTCGAGTCTAGGCGCAGGTGAAGTTTGGTGGCATTTTGAACAGGAACTGGAATATCCCATTACCATGCTCTCCGCTGAAAATTCAAATCCAGAGGAATGGGATTCGTTCGATGTCATGGTGCTTCCCTCTGGCTGGTATGGACAGGCTGATGAAAGCTGGATGCAAGCCTTAGCTGAGTGGGTTCGGAATGGAGGACGACTCGTTGCCATTGCCAGTGCGGTATCCATGTTCGAAGGCGAATCTGGCTGGGGACTGAAGCGCTATGACGACGAAGACCAAGCCGATGCTGTGCGTCAACGTTCTTCCTCCGAACGAGCCACCGATCGGCAACAAGCTTACGACGAGAGACAGCGAAGGCGCGCGATGCGCATTGGAGATGGCTCCATTTACCCCGTCCAACTGGACCGTTCGCACCCACTGGCTTGGGGGTATCCCGACGCGCCCTACTATACCTTGCGATCCAATTCAAATCGATTTGCTTTGCTCAGCGGAGGATGGAACGTCGGAACCTTTGGCTCCGACGCTAAGCCCATCAGTGGATTTGTTGGAGCACGAGCCAACCGGGAGTTGGATGGAAGTTTGGTCTTCGGAGTCCAGCCCATGGGACGAGGCAGCGTGACTTATTTCTCAGACAATCCGCTCTTTCGAGGTTTTTGGGAGAATGGCAAGCTCATGTTCGACAACGCTGTATTTCTCAATGTAAACTGAGTCGATCACGGCCCAAACATTTTGGCATAACTCTGGGCCATTGAGCGCACTTCGTTGCTCATTTTTTCTCGTAAATCTGCGGGTTCCAAAATTTGTGCTGAAGCACCATGTTGCAGCATCCATTGCATAAAAGGCTCATTGGGTACCAACGCCGCATGGATCACAATCCCATTTCCTGATCGCTCGACGCGCAAATCCTGTGAGTTGTGAAAGGGTTGAGACAAATAGCCTTGAGCGGTTTGATTTTCGAACCACAAACGCAAGGAAATAGGTTGTTCAAATGCATCCAATACGACTCCAGGAACCAATTCAAATCGATCTTCGACATAGTGTGACCAAGGAAAGGGAATAGCGTCTCTCAATCCTTCCGGGAGATCGACCAACAGATCATCCAAACTGGTAATCGCATCGAGAGGAAGAATCAACCGGAAATCTTCCTGTGCTTCATCGTCCCAAACCAACGCTAGAATCATCCAACCGGAACTTTGCTCCACAAGGCTTTCAATCAACATCGAATGACGTTCAGCTCGATTGGTTTCTGGAGATGTAAAACTAACGCGCACGGGTTGATTCGAATGCAGAGCATTGACCACATCCTCCATCCATCTTAAGGTCTGTTTTTCTTGAACACGCGGAACAAAGCGCCCGGCGACTAGTCGTGCCGATCGTCTCTTTTTTGATGTCTTCACGTGAGGTGCAATCAGATTAAAACGGTAGCGAAGTAGCGCTTCCATTTCAGTCCACCACTCGAAACCTGCCATCCCGCGAAAGCGAGACAGATCGAGTAACACACGCTGCAGGCGGGATTGCTCCTTGACACTCAGTGAGGCTGACCCAATGGACATTCCAAACGCTGCATAGGCATAGTAAGCACGTTTGTTCTCGCTGTGTTTAACAATTTGAACTCCGTATAAAACTTGCATGTCCGCAATGTCCTTCTCCAATGTCCGCATGGCGATTGGCTTGACGCCGGGAGACGCTTCTTTCAGACATGCATTGATGCGATCAAGCAAATCCTGCTTGAACATTTTTTTGAAAGCTGATTTGCTCGAATTTGGATCATCAGCCGGATGAGTCCAAACAAAGCAGGCGTCCAAAATGTGATACCTCAAGAGCGCAAATCGGTTGAAACTGGACACAGCGTTATTCATTCGCAGATTGAATGCGAATATAGCAGCAAAATCAATCTTTCCAGCTACCCGGCGCATTGCACGGCACTGCGCCAGGATGTTCCCTAGAGTCCATGCCAGGATTGCGTGTGCTGCTTCCCTTAAACACACTTTGGTTCGGTGCCGGATTGCTTTTCTGGTGCTTGGATGAAGCCTTTCTCCATCCAAAGCGCCAAGTCAAACCCGCTTGGAGCTGCATGGCATGCGATTGATTTGGAACAATGAATTCTTCCTCAGATGCAATCGCTCCCTCCTTCATTTGCTCAACCACGATGCGTGTCCATTTTGAAAATCCGATGTGATCGGTGGCTACAAACATGGCCAACGGTCCAGCATTCAAGCACAACGCCAAACCAAACGTGCTTTTTCTGCTTTGATTCACCCCATGAGAGAATGCCAATCCCACCCACTCATTGAAGCGGTGATTGTAGCTCAATCTCCAATCCCAATAGCCTTGTCCATCCGATCTCGCCCAAGCCCCAACTGTTCCTTCTTGGCGTTGAGTCTTGAACGCTTGCCACGAAACTCCAACGCTCATTTTGGGCAGTAAAATCTGAGAGAAGCTGGAGGAACTGGAGTCAACGGCGAAGGCTTGCTCCCACGCTGCACCGATTGATTCCAACCAGTTCTCCAATGAATCAGAAGGCCACGCATCCAAAGCTTCTGTATCGTCAACAACCAAGCCTGAAAACACCATGGTGGTATCTGCTATGCTCCAATTTTGAACATCGGAACTCCAGTTCAACTTTCCCAGATCTGCGATTTGGATGAAACCATTCCATTTTTCAGACGGTTTGAATTGAAGCGCAATGGCTGCCGAGACGCCCCGATTCCCCTTTGTATTGAAGTAATCAGAGACTTCTTTCGAATCTTCAAAATTGGCCATCGGCCAACCAGCTACATCCATCGCCAACCCTCCTTCCACGCCCCAAGCATAGGTATCTGGGTTGATTGTCCAATGGGTAGAATTGTCTCGCGTTCCGGCATAAGACAGTCCTTGTAAGTATGCTACCCGCAAACCGCTGGAAATCTTATCATTCCACTCATATTGCCAAGATGCTGCAAATTCCCTTCGATGAGAAAATTGAAACTGGAACGAACTGAAGTCCAAAGAAGACGCCATCAATGCAGCGCTGGCATTGCCCGTAAAAGGCAAACGCATGAGGTCCTCCGGTAGTTCGATCCTCGATTGAATGTGTTCCGATACGGCAACACTCCAAAACGATCTTCGATTCGCGCTGAACCCACCGGCATTCAACCAATCCCATTGGAAATCCATGCTCAAATCATTGCGATCGCTGAAAGATTGACGCACAGCATCAAGATTGAATGTTGCCTCCGATTCGCCTGAAACTTGGGACAACCACTGGACTGGATGCACCAAAGAGTTGCCCATTTCAATCCGAAGGTTGCCCAATAGAGGCATACCCAAATAGCCATTTGAAGGGCGACTCGCTAGATGGAGTCGCGTATGTTGGGGAGCCAAATCCATGAACAACGCCGTGTGAGCGTCTTGAGCCAACAGCCCAGACGAACACAGAAATAAGAACCCCAGAAGAGCTGGACTGATTGACATTGCGCGCATATTCATGGGTTCCAATTCAAATCGAAATCAATCCGCAGGCCCAAATTCAATCGCAAGCCATCTTCAGGGTAAAACCGAACATCTTGATTGCTAGAAGCATCGGTTGTTTCGAGCATGGCACGAATGATCACTTGCTGGCAATCCTGCCCCACTAAGTCCTGAGCCATTTCCCGGTCAAACACCCAATCAATGTTTCGAGCAGCAGGTACAGTCACCCGACCATAATTCGGGTCATTGGGTTGGCCCATGCTGCTTACTACACCTGGCTCAATCAGTCTCCATCCATTGGAATGGTCACCGATTGAATCCAATACTTCACCTTGGCCATTCAGGAAATAAGCCTGGACTCGAACACCGACAGGAAGTGTGTTTTCACATCGAAATCGGATGGTGACCGAATCCACATCTTGCCAATCCAAAGGAGGGTTCAACGCCTCCTCCAACGCTTCCGAAATGGAGACATCGATTGTGTCTGTCCACTGTATTGCTGACGCCCATCCGTTCATAGGCAGTCGCATCTCCCCCTCCAGCGCAATGCGGCTTGTGGACAACAAGAAATTATCTGTAGTGCCCTCAGGGTTGATTGAAACCGCTCCACTCAATTGCATGCTATCCGGCATGGCATCAAGGATTTCACTCAACGTAGGCGTCGTTCCACTGTTGTCGATGACGTGCGTAGTTACAGCATCATCCCCTGGATTCAAGGCCGCTTCGATCACTGGAAATCCTGTCCAATCCGATCCGGATAAATAAGCAGCATTGCCTTCACTATAAAAGGCCAATTCATCCCATTGAATGCCTACAGGAATGCCACTTGAGTTGAGCATCCACAAATGAATCTGAGGGTCCGCAAAATGCACCAACCCTGTCGAAATCCCTTCCAAGACAGGAATGGGCTGCCCCATTTCGAATGACCAAGCGACCGATTCTGCGAATTCTCCAAACGCACCTTCCACTGCAGTTTCAGAGATAGAGACCTCCACTGCTAAGGCTTCACCCACATTGATCGGTGATCCATTTGACATCCACTCGACCTCCCAATCCATGGACACAATCGGGTTGCTGGGATCCAAGAATAGCACAGTTCCGTCCACCAACGATAAGGATTGGCTCGCTGTCACAGGCAAAGTGCCTGTATAGTTCAAAGTTAGGATGGTCTCGAGCGGCTCTCCATCCAATAGAATATTGGAAGCGACAAGCTTTGCCTCAAGATCCATTGGCAACTGAGACGAGACCTGAGTCACCCAATTCCCTGAGCCGATCCACAGGGAATCCACAGCAGACATTTCTATTAAGCCCCAATTCCACTGCGTTGACGTTTCATACGTACCGTTCACTCCCTCAGGAAGTGCCGAAAGCACATCAGCTGATGATTCATCCAATATCCAACTGAATGAAAAAGACTCCTGCAACGGCTCCAATGAAAGAGGTGCGGATGAGAATACATCAAACGGCTGCACATACTGGAGCATACCGTCCGACTCGTTGACCTCGATTTGCAAAGAATCCAAGAGGTCCCAATGGTCATTGAATGTCAATTCAATTTGTCCCAATGGCAGACCCCAGGAAGGCTGGATATCACCAACAATGGGTGAATCTTCATTGATGTTGAATTCCTCTCGAATGCAAGAATTCAGGAATAAGATGAAGCCAGAGAACACAACCATTGTTGTCCATCCGGAGCGATTGTATCCATTTATTCCATGCAATTTCATACTCTCCATACGAGAATAAACACCTGCATGTTTCAGCAGATTCCACTATTTCGAAGGCGCTCTCATTTCTTCATACATCGCGATCCACTCTTGAACTGTTAGACGGCTAACCAGTTCACCTATTAATTCGAATGGAATTTGATCGGGCCGTTTGAATCTGATGCAGCTCTTGCCCATGTCCAATTTGGTCGACACCATTTCACCATGGGCTGAAACGAACCACTTCATGAGTTCAGGACTTGCGTACAAGCCCATGTGATACAGGGCTACAAAATTTTTCTGGTTGGCCAGGTTGATGAATGGCAACGGCAACTTGGTATTGCAATGGTACCCAGCTGGATAAATCGAATGAGGCACCACAAAACCAACCATCCCATAAGACATCATGGGTTCAAATCCATCCGGAAGGTGTTTCTTGACCGTTTCATAAAGCTGATTAAAAGAAGCCCTGCGATCTTCTGGCACGTTCGATATGTAGTCTTCAATGGTATTGACTTCATCCTTCATGGCATTGCAAGTTTTGGACGAAATTTACAGCATGCTGACAGATCTGCTGCGTTTGATGATTTTCCTCTTCTTGTACAACCTAGGTCTTCATGCCCAAGACCCTCAGACGAACATGCGCTATTCCGAGGAAGAACTCTTGGGTCAATTTGATGCCGCCAACCACCCGGACTTTTCACTCATTCCCGAGGCGTACACCAGGAAGACCTCGATCTATTTGCGCAATGGAGTTTTATTGGCCTTTGAATCCATGTGGAGAGCGGCACAATCCGAAGGAATCAAATTGGAAGTAATCAGTGCTACAAGAAGCTTCTCGGCACAGCGTAGTATTTGGAATCGGAAATGGAATGCCCCGCGATTTATGGGCTTTCAAGCTGCCGACCGTGCACGAGAAATTTTGAGATATAGCTCCATGCCAGGGACGTCTCGACACCATTGGGGCACTGACATTGACCTCAATTCCTTGGAGAACGAGTGGTTCGAAACGCCGCCGGGCTCGCATGTCTATTCCTGGCTATGTGCCAACGCGTCTAAATATGGGTTTTATCAAGTGTACACCGACAAATCACTTGGCAGGACAGGTTATGAAGAAGAGCGCTGGCATTGGTCCTACCTGCCAGTCGCTGAGGTCATGTGGGAGCAGTTTTGCGAGGATTTCGATGATTCCTTGATGCAAGGCTTTGAAGGCGCCGAATGGGCTGACACCTTATCCATCATGCAAAATTACGTTCAAGGAATTGCCATACCAGATCTTCATCAACGCGCGCAATAACCTCCAAACATTCGACTGAATCCAACCCTTGACATATCTTGAATCAAGTTCGTGGCTGATTGGCCTTCACCAACCAACTCGCTTCCGGCTTTGCCACCAATCGTGCATTGTTGTAGGCCATTTCAGGCGTCAACAAATTGACGGGACCATAGACACGCGTAACATCATTCCAACTGACCGCTAGGGCCACATTGGTGTCTTTCGAACCTACTCGAAGAGGCAACGAAAGCGCGGGGCATTTATCTTTTGCATGCCATGTAGGAACAGCCACCTTGTAATCCAGCGTCAATTGGTCCATTGACTGCTCAAGAGCCCGTTCGAATTCTCCACAAAGAACCCCCAATCCTGGGTCATCTTTTAATACCTGCACAGCAGCTTCCAAACTTTCAACATAGGCCTCTTTGCCTATATCGCGCAAATCAGGCAACTCGATTCGACCCTGAGTCGCCTCTGCTATCAAGAGACGCGGCACTCTGCTAATGTTAGAAAGAATTAGTTCCGGCCAATTGCAGTCAGGCGGGCCTACTCGTAAGTCATAAAATGCTTGTTCGCAACGAATCAGAAAACGAGGTCTTTCGGGGAGCTCATCAAATTGTGAGAGCACTTCACCGAGCCCGATGTTGGTTTCGGTGGTAAAGCCTCTGAAAAACCAATCCTGTGCATCGTCACGCTCATTTCTCACGAAAATGGCATAAATCTGTTGCAATCGCTCGGTCTGCAAGCCCGTATGAAAAATACTCGCTTCACCATTCTCAGAATACATCATCAAGCCATCGTCCATCACCTTATCGAACATGTGATTGAAGTAACTCTTCAGCATTCTTCCTCCTCGGCCCCAAAACTCAATTTGAGCCAATTGCTTTAAACGTTCAAGAGGCTCAGGGTAGTTTGGAACAAACGCAAAATCAAAGAGACGCATTTATGCTAGCTAATTAAATGAGCAGTCACATCAAAAATAAACGCTATTGTCTGTGAATCAACAATTCAAAGAGGAAATATTGAAAAAGTAATTTTAATAAACCAATATGAACACTAATTGTTTTGAATCGGAATGCGCATGCAACGGATTGACAAACCGAATGCCGCCCCTACATCCTCAGACGTGCTTTTCAAGTCGTCCAGCAAAATCCGAATGGCCTGGCCTTTTTTCTTCACAATCAAATCGGATGCCCACCAAAATCCAGCTTCACCAAAATCTTCCAATTCTCCTGAAGAAGATCTACTTCCACCCAATATTGCAGAAAACCCACTTGTATTGTTTCCGTTCACCGCTTCAGACTTCAGCTTTCCACCAGCAAAACGCTCTCCACCTAGATCCCAAATTAATTCAGCCCAGTCCCCTCCACTGGGCACTTTCCATCCAGCTGGACACAGACCATAGGAAGAATGAGCAGCATGAAGGTTGTACAGATATCCGAACTCGCTTGATGCTCCAGGTTGATCATGTGCACTATATGCTCCAGTCGATGAGTCATTGTTTTTGGCAAATGACTTCCAATCCTGAGCACCGCCAACACGGGTGATCAACGCTCCATTGGCGTATTGGTCACTGCGCAAGTTTTCAGCAAACCAACAATCCTCTCCGATCCTCACCAAATCATAGGTTATACCTGCATGCTGTAAATGCCTGCAGTCAAATGCGCGCTCCACAGCACGTTGAACTGAATCGGCCTTCAGCTCAGCCACAACCCGGTCTTCTTCCTCTTTTTGCTGTTGATTCGCCTCATGTGCTGCTCGCAATTCCAGTTGAGCAGGAGCATTGTTGATTTCCTCTAAAATTGTCGCCAATAGCTTAAAAATATCAGCATTCACTCCAGTAGCATTCCAGCGCTGCACACCTTCTTGGCAATCGACTAATTTAAGATTCACGACTTCCTTGGATTGAATGCACCCCACTGAACAAAACACGACACCTTGCGAACCCTGAATCCGCCCCGCATCAACGGCAGAGCTCTGAAAAACGAGTCCTGACATGCCCAAGCGTTGTTCTTCAAGGACCATGTCCAAGTATTTCCGCTCCAAGATGGTATATTTCTGACCCAGCTGCATTTCTGCTAGCGTGACGACCGACTCACTGGTGAGCTCACCACCTTCACAACCATCCGAATCACCCGGGATGATAAATATGCGTTCGATGTCAACCGCATCCGGATTCACTGTTACCCGGATGTCTCCACTTTGCGCGTTCAACAATGGCACAAAAATTGAAACGAGCAATAGAGACCCGAATTGGGTTGTGTTTACGCGGAATATCCACAACAATGAATGCAGCATGAAGTCTATTTTATTGCATCAAAGTTAGCACTCGCCACAAAAGTATTGTGCACTCCCATTGATGAATGAAAATCACACGCCGACTTTTACGCCCTATTGGAGAGCGCATGGATACAATCAATTCGGAATTTCCTCACACAAAGACCCATATATCTGCATCATTTCGAGCAAATCAGAAACAGTAATGTATCCATCATTGTTTAAATCAGCCTGGCAATCATCTTCATAGTACTCTTCGCACCACGACACATAGTCGCAACCGCCGCCGCCGCCGCCGCCGCCCTCAAATGCACAACTTCCATCGTCAATCAAAGCTGTAGGATCGTAATTCGGGAAAATGGGATAAGTACATCCGCAGGGCAATGGGGACTCATTCTCCTCAGAGTTCAACTCCAAATCGGTGCTGAATTCGCAATTGTCATTGGAAATGTTGACACCATAGATTCCATTGGGTAAAAACGTGAAGGCCATTGGATCCCCATTCGAAGGCTCAAATAAAGGGGCCATGGTCGAATCTTCTGGTGTCAGAGCGATCATCCATTCCCCTCCCGTATACCCTGGGGAATCGACATCGATCACCAGGGTCCCATTGCTCACGTCACAATCAGGCTGTAATGCGAGCCATTCCGCACTTAAAAAGGTTACCACATTGACTGTATCTGAACTGTAGCATTCCGGAATTCCATCATAAAATGCCTTCACGACATATTGCGTAACCAACGACGAATCGAGAATGGTTGTATTTTGAGACGTAGAGTCGAGGACAAATTCTCCGGGAGACCATTCCCACTGAACATTCAAAAAGAAAGGATTGCAATCCAAAGTAAAGGCAAGCGGAGGATACGTTCCGTCAGAACACGACTGATTGCCGTCCATGACCACTCGGAAAGTTAAGCAGCCGGTGGGGTCTGTAGATGCCCATTCCATGTTCGAAAGATCACTCGTGTAAGTACCGAGGATTGGGTAGGTCGTATCAGGACCATCATGAACGACCACATAATCGCCCAAACTATCCATCAAGGCTGTCTGGAATGCCAAGTGCATAAAACTTCCATCCCCTTGAATCGTAGGGCAAATTGTAAAGACTGTATCCACTTCATTTCCCAGACACCACTCACCACTGAAAGGCATCCCCGGGCATTCGGTGTATTCCGTATTCAGCAAATTTGCCGAAAGGTTTAAGATGGAAGAACAGGCATTCGGAGAAGGCCCACCTTCAACCATAAAGCCCAGGCCATCATTGATGATGATGATTCGGTTCCTGCTCGCAACGCAACCAAAAGCATCCACTGCTGTGAAATTCACAACATGACTGCCTTCAGCAAATGGCTCATAGGTCGCATAGAATTCCAAAGAGTCTTCGCTGATCTCCGCAGAAGTCGCCAAGTTGTTCCAATTAAAACCACTTAGCTCCATATTGAGTTCCCCCGGATTGTCCAATCCAAACGCCGTTAGCTCATCGTTCTCAAACTGCAAGTTCCAACCGAAGAAATGTCCATCACCTAAAGAGTCTTGTGTCGCAATGTGCAGCGTCCATTCCCCATTCACAGGACAACTGCTCATTTCACACCAATCGTTGCAAGATGAATATGACCCGGGATTGATGGTGCCACCGTCCAAGTAGAAATTGTCCGCATCATCCAAAACGTATACCCCTGTTGGACGCCAAGTATAAGAATAACCTATGCCCGCCGTGTCATTGCCCGCCCCAACAATCGGCTCACCCAAAAACGCATCATCCACATCCGAGACACCATTGCAGTCGTCTGTTCCATTGAACTCGTTCACAAGCAAATTCAACTGACTGCCATTCGGACATTCGACCCAAATATCCAGCGCGCCGACATGGGCGTGCTCAAGTTGAGCCCTGACTTTTTTCAAGCCATCGCAATCACCCACCACGGCGGTATCTGAAAAATTCGATACTAAGATTGGAAACGAATACGTGGTGACCATCGAATCTGACAACTGTTCATCGCCCCCTTCGTAATATACCGTTTGTGTGAAAGGTGCCGCATTCACGTTGACTTCAGCCTCACCAATGCCACCAATGCAAATGGGTGAATCCACTTGGAAAATCACATTGGGTTTCGGCAAAACAGTCACCACGAATGGATCGGATACATCAAAACTTTCATACGGATCTCCCATCGTCAACGTCACGACATAGACCCCCGGTTCATCCCAATCATGGCTGAGTGTGTCCGAAAAAGAATATTCGATCGTCCCGTCTCCCCAATTCCATTGATAAAATAGCACCGAATCACTTGTCGATGTGGACTGGGAAGGAGACCATAGCGTTTCACTCCCGAGGCAAATGTAAAAACCGGTTGAATCGGGACCTGACAGCGAACTGTCCAATGCTGTAATGATCGCCTCAACACTAAAGAGGGATTCAATCATGAGCTCATCCTGTTCCTCATTCCCACAAACGTCTTCCACCTCTACCGTCACCACATCAAACAACTCGGGAAAAAAAGCATAGGACGTATCAAAACCCGCTTGAACCAATTCACCGTTGATGTACCAAGAAGAGGAATACATCCCAGCGAAACTCAAACCTCCTTGAATCTCCACATACGTGTTCACACTATCGCCTGGCGCTATCTCCAGACTATCTGGTTGCAAATCCACTGACAAGGGGATAGAATCCAACAGGTTAATGGTATTCACTGCACTAACTGGTGCCAATCCACACGTATCCGAAACAGTCAAGATGCAACTCCAATTCTCAATCAAATTGATCGTCAAGTACGACTCAGAGGACGTGCTACATGACCAGCTATAATCATAATCCCCATACCCTCCTGTCACCTCCGGCTCAACGATAATTTGAAGATTCGAGCATGCCACGCTGTTGAATCCGTCTATTTCAATAGGATCGGGGCCATCTGCGATTTCGTACGTTAAATACATGAAGCCATCCTGGCATGACTCAATGGAGGAAATGGTGGCGACGATTGACTCGGTTCCTTCGTCGAATGCATCGTCCAATGCAATCAAAGAAAAGTCCAAGGACAAAACTCCCGGCTCGAAAACAATGCTCTCGGCAAAGGGTGTCACTGAGCCATCGGACATGAGTTGTCCAAAATCCACTCCATTGACCGCGGTTCCATTCGAGAAATCCAATAACACCGTATAAATCTCATCTAAATTGGATTCAGACGGGCGAGAAAAAGTCCAATCCAAGCCACCACACCCTTCGAAAATCAATTGGTCCATGGGGTAAGCTGGAGCGAAGGACTCTGAAACCACAACGGGAACATTGGAGACAAAAGAGCCTTGCTCCAACATGACCACTGACTCCAAACCGGTATCCGTTCCATCAGCAATGGCGAGTTTGATGTGATATGTTTCTCCACATTGAACAGGATGGCCGGCGTGAAAAACTTCGGTAAATCCGTTGATGCAAATTCCCTGATACGGTAAATTCGATACATAATATTCCGAATTGACTGCACTGTTTACAGAGGATACCGTAATGGGAAGGTTGGGGTCTGAATTGGGAATGCCCGCGATATTAATCGCTCCTCCCGGGAAGCCATTGGGACTCGCAAAAGGCCCTTCGATGCCCGGTCCACTCAAGAAGAAACCGAAGACGTCGTTGTAAGGTGTGTTGATCCACGCTTCATATTCATCCGATCCGAAGATGTAATCAAAACCAATTGAATCACCTGTGACGATGAAATCAAATTCAAGAATGCTCACATCATGGATGCTCTCTACAGAAAAGTCCTGACCGATCAATGCCGGAACACTGTTTGCGATTTCAAGCAAATCGGGGTCACTATTGGCATCTCCTAAGCAGTCTGTACATGTCGCAGATGAACAACTAATTCCTCTAGCATTCGCTGTACTCATAACCAGCGCTTCATCAAAAGCATATTCAGAGTCATCGCCATTCACCATTTGTCCCAACTGCATCATCCCTCCGGTATACGAAATGTTGTACGCTGAAACCCCGTCACCTAAAAACACATCATTGACGTATTCTTCGACAGTCAGTCCGTTTACAACATCCAACTGGGCAAAAGAAGATTGAACGAAGGAGACAGAGAGCACACACAAAAAGCCCCCAAACACCTGTGTTTGAAAATATCGCATAAAACTGACAATCTGGTTAAGTTGTGAAGATAACCAAATGCAGATGAAAAAAAACTAAATGCCTGTAAATCAATCGAAACAAAACAATCGACTAGTCAGCCAAAAGGCGAAGCTCAGTTCTGCGATTTTGCTGGTGCAACTCCTCTGCACATGGAACACAATTACTGATTTGCAGCGAAGCACAACCACAGGTGTTCAAGTCAGAACACGCATTGAGAAGACGCTCCTCTCCATATCCTTTCGCTACGACTTTATTTGCGGCGATTCCCTGACTGACGATATACCGAACACAAAAATCCGCTCTTGCCTGAGACAATTGCAAATTAGAAACATCATCACTCCGACAATCTGTGTGGGACGATAACTCCACCCGAATATCCGGACGTTCTTTTAGATACAGCACCAACTTATCCAATTCCAACTTGCTCAAGGCCCTCAAATCTGCACTGCCCAAATCGTACAAAATCAGATCCAAGTCAATTCGATTATCGGCATCCTCTTCAAGCGTCAAGTGAATTGTATCGGAAATGGAGGTGAGGCATTCTGGCGAAGGCGGAATAAAATGATGTATTCGCGGTGCGTAGTT
This sequence comes from uncultured Flavobacteriales bacterium, assembly GCA_937881575.1. Lineage (GTDB taxonomy): Bacteria > Bacteroidota > Bacteroidia > Flavobacteriales_D > Sanyastnellaceae > UA16. Next base: position 44,003 of record CALGEI010000156.1, read on the forward strand.
GATCAAAGTGACCTGGACCTGAACAAAATCTTCTGCTTGCGAAGGAGCGTTCCACTCAAAATCCCCAAAATCATCTGTTAGTCGCTGTTGACGAGCACCTCCTGCGTCCTCAAAATCCAAAAGGACATTGGACATTGCCACCCCCTGCTCATCTAGCACGTGAATGCGGTTTTGCTTTGACGCGAAGTCCATCTCCATCTCTACTTCCAACTCTCCTGCAGGAATGATGAAGCGAGCGCTTGGAGCAGCCACCATGCCAGGGAAGGGCAACGTTGTTACTTCATACTCTTGTCCGATGACGCCAAGCGCCCGAAGCTCCCCTCTTTCATCAGCCTGAATTGTCTTGGACATGCCCGATTCCATGTGCTCGACCAATACTGAGGCGCCCGGCACAACGGACCCATCGCACGCCAGCATCCGAACATTCAGAACACCCGACAGAGGACTTCCTTCAACCCGGTAGATCGCATCTCGTGAATTGATTCGATTGGAGCTCAACCAACCCGCTCCACTTTCCTCATCAATCTGAAAAGCGAAATCATCTGCAAACGAATTGATGGGAGCACCAAAGCGTTCCATCGCAGACGCTCCGATGGCGCCATAGAACACATCCAATCCTCCCGCACCACCCCATCCATCCGAGGCGAAAAACAACGTTCCCACCTCACTGACAAAAGGAAAAACTTCATTGCCGGATGAATTGATCGAAGCCCCTAAATTTTCGGGAATACTCCACTCGTCATCCTCCCAAATGCACCGGTACAAATCCATGCCACCGAATCCACCGGGACGATCGGATGCAAAGATGAGATCCTCATTGGAGTCGAAGGTGCCATGTCCGCAGGAATGTGTCGACGCATTCCACGGGAAAGGCTGAGCCGGCTCCCAGCCAGCTGGTTTCTTCCAGAAAAACTCCAATTGCAGATGGGCCGTTGCGTCTTGTTGAGTTGAGTCCAAAACACGCTGACTGCGGGTTAATACGGCGAAGTCTTGATTTCCATCAAAAGATACCGGGCCATCGTGCGCACGTGAACGCCCCAGTTCCAAAAACAAATCCCTCCCCTTCACCTCGTCAATCCAACTATACTTCGGCTCGGGTTGGCTCACATTGGGAATGAAAGACAGTTGTGCAAAGGGCCGGCCGTTGATTCCATCACGCACAGGCGCCAAGCCCGGTTCCACGCCGGTTGTCATGAATACCAAACCACCTTGATAAGGCGTGGAAGCGAATTCTTCGCGAAGAACATGCGGTCGAAATGGCACCACGGTAAAGGCCAAAGTATCGTCCCGTTGCACAGCAATCTGAATCTCATTCGCAGCACTCAGAACGAGCGCTTCACTTCCAGGAAATCGAGTCATTCCTTTAGAAAGGGCAGCCGGAATGCTGTCTTCGAGCCCAGCATACTGCATCAGCCTGATCGCACGAACAAAATCTTCGGGTACAGCAGCTTCCATTTGAAGCAGCAGGAAACTCCAATCCAACGCCTCTTTCTGAAGCCCTGCCTTTTGCGCAGACATCACTGTATTCTGTAGATATCGCACACGCGCTTCATCAGCGATGGATGAAGTCAGAGACAAGTCGCGCCAATATTCAAAGGCCTCAGCAAATTGCTGTGATTGCATCAATCGCTCCGCCCGAACCTCACGATTCAACTGGCAGAAACTCGAACTTCCACAACAAATCAAAAGCGCAAAAATCAAGTACCTCATGATCAGAAATATCGAGGGCTTTTAAAGGCAATGGGTTTTTGGCCATAGTCCCAAGCAATGCCAATCTCATGCGAGCCAAAGGATCGACTCATCAAACCATTCAGGGGGAAGTCCACTGCATAATGAAACCTCCATCCCTCTTTGAATCGATAAGAAGCCTGCCAGCCCATCCCTTCATTGAATCGATACATCGCCCCCGCTGAAATCACATCGTAAAACCAACATTCCACATTCAAGTCCATGGAATTCGGTGCGTCAGCAACGGACCGAAACAATCCCACAGCCCGAATATCAATGAAGGAATTGAGCGGACGAATGTACCCCGCAGTCACATACTGGTGCCTCAACGTCCGACCCATTGGCGCTACATCACCTAAATCATGCTCCATCAACTGCGGCAGCGAGTATCCAGCAAACCATGCCTCTGCATGCACAAGAATCCCAAAGGAAGCATTGAATCGCGTCGCGGCGTATGGAGCGATCATGAGGGCGTCACCCGGGTCTGATGTGAACAAATCCTGAAAATCATACCCTTCAGAATGGAGCCCCAAGCCGAGGCCTATTGACCCGTGAATGTTGGAGCCCATCGTCGGCAAATGATACGCTCCGTGCAGCATGATTTCGCGCTGATTCCGCGCTCCACTTTCATCATTGAGCACCGTCAATCCTCCTCCCATTCGGCTTCTAAGCAAAGGAGAATGCACAGAAAACAACTGTGTTCGAGGCGCCCCATCCCATCCCGTCCATTGCATCCGAGTAATCGCTGTCGCTCGCAACGTTCCATCAAGCCCAGCATGAGCGGAATTGAATTGAATGGGATTTCTCAAATACAGGGAAACGTGGGCATCCTGCTGGCTCCATATGTTGCCATGCATCAAGCACATGGCTCCGATCAGGATTAAAGCTTGCTTCACCTTGCTTCGTTTTGAATTTCGATGAAACCGCGAAACATATCAGGCTGCTTCAATCCTGTTTCGAAGAGATAATAATACGTTGCCGAAGGCAAGGGAGCTCCATTGCCACCAGCCGCTTCCCACGTGCCTTTCCAATCATTCAAATACGGACTGGCCTCAAAAACCAAGCTGCCCCACCGATTGAAAATCTGGACCCGATGATTCGGATAAGGATACAAATCGCCTAAATACCAGGCATCATTAAAACCATCTTCGTTGGGCGTGATCAATTGATTCACTTGAACAGGGATTTCATCCAAACACTCCAATTCCAGTGCCGTGTCAAGAGTGCAACCCAGACCATCCACAATGGCTATGGGATAGCTTCCCGATGCAATCCCACCGAAATACACGCTATTGCCACCGCCCCAATTGTAATCGAGGACACCATCTCCTCCTTGTGCGAACACCTCTAAAAACCCATTGGACATGCCGCAAATCGCCGGACCAAAGTCTACCAGTTCCAATGACAACTTTGGCGTCTCCACCAACTCCACCGTCGTCGAATCGATGCAATTCGATGCATTGGTCACAACAACAGCATACAATCCGGCTCCAATATCTTCTGCTGAAGCCCCAGCACTCACAGGAGGACTCCACTCGAACAATGCTTCGACATCTCCGGTTAACTGCAGTGCAATCGCGCCATTTTCATCTCCATTGCATTGCAAAGAATCCACCAAAACCTCGGTAATTTCTAATGCTGTAGGGTCCAATACTTCCACTTCGAAAGTGGCTTCACACCCTGAAAGGTCATCCACAAATAGGACTTCATACACACCAGCGCTTTCCACTTCTACCCAGTTGTCGCTCGCTTGAATCACTTCAGGGCCGGACCATTCGAACGCACCAGACCCCAGCATCGACAAACCTTCAATCATCGCCAAGCCCGTTTGGCAATCGAGCCCTCCATTGGGTCCAACATTGAACTCAACAAGTGGCGCTGGATGAATGACCACATCAAATGAAGTGAATTCTACAGGACAGCTATCAAGAGATGCGAACACCTCTATGCTGCCATAGAAGGGCTGGTCTGAAGGATTGACCGCCGTCCAATTGGTCAACATTCCCTGTCCAGAATCTGACAATCCCCACGCTGAATTATCATTGGACCATCCGTATTCAATTCCTTCTATGCCTAAGTCATAATCCGCTAAAGAGACTTCAACTCCATGGCACCCTATGACATCATCTAAATCGGGTAACACGAACGAAGGCAGCACGTCTATTGTCAAAAATGCAGTGTCCGCAGCACATTCCGAGCCGGAAGTGGTCAGGAGGTAAACAATTGAATCAGTGCCCAACGAGGCATTGAATACCGCATGAACAATGGAATCTCCCGCTCCCGATGTCGGACCTGAGATCACATCATCAAATTGGGGCAACCAATGGACCAAAGCACTATCAACCGCTGTCCCCACAGCGATGTCGACCAGGGCTCCCGAACAATATGGATTGCTGGGAGCACTCCATTGGATCACTGGCAGAGGGGCAACGGCCACTCCAAATGACATCGTATCGCGGCATGCATAGAGTTCCGCGACGACATACATTGTTGCTTGTGCCAGGATGCTGGTGTCATTGATCGCGATCCAGTCCATGAGTTGTCCTTGCCCTCCCTGGCCCACTCCCACTTCATCGCCTTCCAAAAACCACTCATAGACCATATCCTCGAATGGCAAACTGAAATCGGGCACTGGGATGTTTTCCCCAGGACAGCCCAGAATATCCAGTTGAGACAAAAGTTCAAAGACGGGGACCACTTCGGCATACCACAACAAAGGGGAAGCAGGACAGCTATGCTCTGGCGTACTGACGGAAACCAAAATACTGTCCAATTCACTCGACGTATTGACCAGCGTATCCATCAGCCAAACCGACCCCGTTCCCGACCCTGGCTGACCACTCGATATAAACGGATGTTCAGTAAACTGCCATTGCAATTCAGCGTTCTCTACGGTTGAATTGAACCCAATGTCCAGTCCTGCACCAGAACAAACTGGCACTCCACCTCCAACGACGGACAACATGGGTTGCGGATCAACAGCCACTTCAACGTCGGTCACCTCAATGCATCCATACAGCTCCGCCTCCAAGATAACCTGAGCGATACCGACCTCATTCGTTGTGTTTTCCGCCGTGAAACTGCTCAAATATCCATCGCCAGAATCGGGCAATCCAACGGCCCCACCATTGACTTGCCAGCTGTACACGATGTCATCGAGCGGAATGGAGTAATCCTCCAGCAACACCTCTTCACCTGGGCAGACCTGAATCGAATCCATCGACGGTAAATCAAAGTCAGGCGCCACGGCGACATCGAAATACAATGTATCAGCGGGACACAGGGAGTTGGGTGTTGTAAACACATACTGAAGCGATTCTACGCCTTCAGTCGGGTTGAATAATGCGCTATAAATGACCGGACCGTTACCCGACGTTCCACCACTCACAACTGACGACTCGTCTACCGTCCACTCCACATCAACATCATGTACCGTGGTATTGACCAATGCAAAAAACTGCTCCCCAAAACACAACGTATCTGAAACTGACGCTGGACCTAAATAAACTTCAATTTCTGGAAGCACCTCAATTGAAAACTCAAGATTTTCGGGCAAACAGCCCAACGTCAATGAAACGTCTATTGACTTGCTTGAAATCGTCGTGTTCGTGAGCGCCCATGTCGGTAACGTGAAGGGAGACAGTCCAAATCCAGCGACGACATCAATCCCTGAAACGCCATTGGGAACCGTGACCGACCAATAAATCGTATCGCCAGGAAACACAGACTCAATGGTGACCTCAAGCGTTGAATCTCCGTTGCAAACGGTTTGATTTTCCGGCTGTATTAATCCGGGAAATTCAGAAAGAACCGAGCCATTGTCCGCTGAGCCCTCCAGGTTTTCCAAGATTGTACGATATCCAGTCCTTGCTTCGCTCATTCCGTCAACCTCCAAGTGACCGGAAACGGGGACTGCTAAAAAACAGAAATCCACGAGAACAAACCGCGGCTCATTTGCAGCATCTCCGGGCGAGCTAATAGCCTCACAACGCGTCGGCACCGCACTCGCGGCGGATGCGGTCATGACGCCCACAAGGAGAAACCACAAGGAGAAAGGAAAACAATTGAAATTCAACGTGTTCAGAATGTGTCTGTTCGTCGCAAAGGAACAAAAGATTCTATTCACATTACTCGAATACTCGAGGCACGTTCCATTGCACTACAAAAAAACGACCAAAGCCCATGATCGTGTTGTCATTGGTTGCGGCCTGGTTTGTGTTCATCGTCCTCGATTCCCTGGACATCGCCTTTGAGGTTCGGGACGCATGGGTCAC
>CALGEI010000157.1 GCA_937881575.1 uncultured Flavobacteriales bacterium
ATATCAGCATCGTTCAGGCAGTTGCCATCGCAATCATAATTTGTCTCAGCAAAGGCGCATGACCCATCATCATCTGTTGCTAACGCATCGTAGTTGCAAGCAGTCAAGTCAGTGCAACCTGCAACTTCCAATTCATCGCAAATCCCGTCCATGTCGGAGTCGTTTAGACAGTTTCCGTCACAATCGTAGTTTGTCTCGGCAAAGGTGCATGAACCATCGTCATCCGTTGCTTCTGAGTTGTAATTACAAGACATCATGTCTTGGCAGCCTGCAATCTCATCATCATCACAGACACCATCGCCGTCTGCGTCCGCAAGACAATTGCCATTGCAATCGTAACCGGACTCGGCCATGATACAAGAGCCGTCATCATCCGTGGCCGTTTCGTCATAATTGCATGCCATCGAATCTGCACAACCCGAGATTTCAAATTCATCGCAGAGACCATCCATGTCCGTGTCTGAGATGCATTCGCCGCTACAGTTATAACCAGTTAAGGCATATATACATGAACCATCTTCCGTGTTAGCCGTCTCATCAAAGTTGCAAGCCATCATGTCAGTACAACCATACATGCTGTAGTCGCAGCTACCGTCATCGTATTCTGCCGTTTCATCGTAGTTGTTCGCTGCAGGCTCTGTGCAACCGCATGCATTCCCGCCACCGCCGTCGGAATTGGGATTGTACGTACCCACACCGTCAAAATCAAAACTAGACAGAACGGAATCAAATCCGTTTCCATTGACAAACACTTGAAAGTTGACTGTACCAGAAAAGGTTCCAGCGGTGGTCAATTGCATGAACAACACGCGGTTGTTGACCGCATCAGGCAGTCCATTCGGAGTCCCGTTCAGGACAAACCATGCCCCACCCGTTTCATCGTCAATGACAAAGTTTTGCCCATCGAGTGCAGATCCAGAGCCAAAAGCATTGACCCACGGTTGCTCAGCGCTTTCTACCGTGCTGATCCCGACTTCTGACCCAACAGGGGTGGAATCTATCCCGATCGTCACCCAACTATCCGCTATCAATTCAGGTGCAAATGTGAAGAACAACGGATTCACCTGATCCGCTGTGGTTCCTCCAAATGTGCTGTTGTAAAATCCGTCCGACGTCTCCATTGAGAATGGACTTGTGTTGTTGCCATACACGGAACTCAAGAAATCATCACTATTGGTCATATTCGCATAAAAACGATACGTTACAGTACCCTCCAAAAGATCGACTCCATGTTCTTCAACAGTCATGGTGTAATCCATCCCAGAAAGCATACCACCTGAATCTCCACACGAACAATAATCACAAGAACCGTCATTTTCAGTAGCCGCTGCATCATAATTGCAGGCTACATCATCCGTGCAGCCGGCAACTGGCAAGGGACACATAGGATACGGACAATCACTATCAAACGTTGTCGTCGTATTGTCCGTGCAATTCACAGTTCCAAACGTCCACTCCTCTTCCACCTTATAAGCCCAAGTGTCGAGATACTCCCATGGCTCTCCTGTTCCATCCACGTTGATCTCTCCAAAGGTTTCGATGACTGCGGTATACTCAAAAAGTTCAATGGCGTCATCTCCATTCTGGCTAATCCCTCCCATCTCATCGACAAAAACGTGTTCGAATTCAACATAGCATGTCGCGAAATACGACTCCATGGCAGCAACCGAGCGGACGACGAGAATGTCATCTCCTGCAACCACAGAGGCCATTGGGAAGGAATACTCGATCCCATCAGTCCCTCCGCCATTGTTCGCAACGCCTATCCCGAAAATACTTAGATCATCGATGTCAGCTTCCGCGACGCAATGGATTGCCTTCCCATCTGAGCCTCCCTCTGGCACTGTAAAGTCAATTACTCCTTGGAGCATAAGCGCATTGGTCAAAGCGATACAAGATCCGTCATCGTCCGTAGCTTCTGGATTGAAGTTTGCAGACCCACTATCCAAACAACCCGCGATTTCAAAATCATCGCAAATGCCATCGTTGTCAGTGTCTATGAGGCAAGAGCCAGAGCAGTCGTAACCAGCATCCGCATACGTACATGATGCGTCATCGGAATTGGCTGTCGCATCGTAGTTGCAGGCAGTCATGTCCGTGCACCCCTGGAATTCACAACTTCCATTGTCCAGGGTCGCTTCAGGATCGTAATTGCTCGCATTGGAATCCGTGCAACCCGCACATGTAGCGAATTCACATGACCCATCCTCGATCCCTGCTTCTGGATCGTAATTGCAAGCAATTGAATTGGTGCATCCTTCTGAACCGCAGCTCACGTATTCACATGACCCATCCGGATAAATAGCGTCCGCATCGAAGTTGCATGCATTCACATCTGTGCAGCCCAAGCACGTGACAAATTCGCATGAACCGTCGTCTTCCGTCGCTTGAGGATTGTAGTTGCAAGCAAACATATCCATACATCCTGGAACAGCTTCATTTGAATCAGGTGCAAAAGTCCCAACACCACAGAAACTAACGGTCGCTGTAATTTCTTCTCCACCCGCACCCATCTCAAAAATCTGGGCATTCACTGTAGCGCAGATTTCTCCTCCCGTAGGAATGGTCAATTGCATGAAAAGTGATTGCAAATTCTCGTCCGGCAAACCGTTCGGAGCGTCATTTAGCGCAAACCAAGCCGCCCCTGTTGCATCGTCAATTAACAAGTCCGTGCCTGACAAGCTACTCGTTGCATCAAAATGCGCCGCGAGTGGTGTCAAACCTTCCACTAAGGAAATGGCCGATTCATCGCCTGATGCCTGTTCATCAATTCCAATTGTAAACCAACTATCCGCTGTAATGGAAGGGGCAAATGCGATCAGGAAAGGGTTGATTGCCGTAGCCATCGTACCACCTAAACTATCATTGTAAAAACCATCCGTTGTGGTCAGCGAGAGAGGCGACCCGACGCCACCATAAATCGAACTCAGCTTGTCTTCTGGATTGACCATATCGATGTACAAACGATAGGTTGTGTGGCCGTCAATGATGTCAACCGCATGTTCAGAAACCGTCAGGGTATACCCTTGCCCAAAGGACAACAACGGGAGAGACAGAAGAATAAATCCAACAATTAAAGAGCTCAGTTGCTTCATGGTAGACGTTTTGGAGATTGGTCAGTGAATGCAGCAATTTACACTCGAAATGAGATAGTTCCGCAACATTGACTCCCAAACTTGTTTCATCGTCATCGAGCAGGCAGAGACGACTAACACCTTCCATTTTCCCTGTGGAGATCATGCAGACGCAATCTCCTGTCAAAATGAATGGACGAGTGTTCTTTAATTCTTGATGAAAACCTGCCCTCTAGAATGCGTATCACTTGCGGTGACAAAAACATGATACATCCCACTAGACCAATTGGAACAGTCCAAACTCACTTGTTCAGCTCCTGCGGGAATGATTTCGGCATGCAGCAAACGTCCGGATGCATCATGCACATGCAAGCGCGAGGCAGACGTTGGATTCTGCACTTGAATGGTCAGCAAGTCCACGACAGGGTTCGGAAACATCGAGAATTGAATTTCGAGGCCTTCCAAAACTCCCACAATGGTCTCTACGACGATTTCAAATGACGTCACTGAACATCCGTTTTCATCACTCACTGTGACTCGGTAGGCACCTCCTTCAAGATTGTCAAGATCTTCTAAGTCGCTCACGTAGGTCCCGTCCAATTGCTCCCAGGCATAAACATATTCTCCTACTCCACCGATGACTGAGATGGAGATGGAACCTTCCGAAACACCTTGATCCGTTCCAACGACTTCATCCAAGAGCACGAGCAACGGATCCGGCTCCAAGACTTCAAACATCACTGTAGCTTGACAACCCGAAGCATCCGTCGCTTGCACCGCATATTCACCAGCACTCAGACCTGCAAATTCTCCATTGTTCTGAGGCAAACCGTCAGGCAATAGAACAAAATTCATGACCGCATCATCCGGGTATGCGCCGGAGAATATCACCGAGGCGGTGCCATCCGCTTCGCCATTGCAAGAAACATGCTCCACTGATGACGAGGCCTCCAATGCACAGTAGACACACGATCCGTTGTCGTCTGTAGCACTTGAATCGAAATTCAATGCCTCTTCATCTGTGCAACCTTCGACTTCAAATTCATCACACACCCCATCATCATCTGCATCTTCGAGGCAATTTCCGAAACAATCCAATGCCGATTCGGCGTAATCACATGACCCGTCTTCGTCGGTCGCATCCGCATTGAAATTGCAGGCGATCGCATCCGTGCAGCCTTCAATTTCAAACGCATCGCAAACTCCGTCGGCATCCGAATCTTCAAGGCAGTCACCGCTGCAATCCAACTCTGCATTGGCATAAAAGCAGGAGCCGTCATCATCTGTTGCTTCCGCATTGTAATTGCACGCTTCGGCTTCGGCACAACCGGCCAACTCAAATTCGTCGCAAATGCCGTCACCATCCGCATCGACCAAACACGTTCCATCGCAATCATACCCGCTGCTAGCGTAGGCACATGTCCCATCATCATCCGTCGATAGACCGTCGAAATTGCAGGCTTCCATGTCTGTGCACCCTTCAATTTCAAACAGGTCACAGACCCCGTCTTCATCTGAGTCCAGCAAGCAAATGCCATTGCAATCGTACGCTACATCCGCATAGAAACAAGTTGAATCAGAAGTGTTTGCAAGGACATTAAAATTGCATGCCAAAACGTCCAAACATCCCAGAATGACCGGCAAACATGACGCATCCTCATATTCCGCAGCCGGATCAAAATTGAATGCCGAGTCATCGGTACATCCACAGGCATTCTGACCGCTTAACGCGTTGGTCCAAGTGGTTCCTTCAAACGTGAAGTGATGCAAGCTCGCGTTGTCATTGTCACCATTTTCAAAAAACTGAACATTCAGTTGGCCTGACAAATTTCCTGCGGTCGTGACTTGGGCTATTAGCACACGCAAATCATCTCCGGCTACTCCATTGGATCCTTCGTTCAGAATGAACCAAGACCCGCCGACGGGGTCATTCATGACGATGTTACCACCTGACTCGAACGACTCCATCCATCCTGCCTCGCCAATAGCACCTATGGCATTCACTGGAGTTTCTCCCGGCCCTGTCGGTCCTTCTAGACCGATGGTGACCCAGCTATCAAATTCGAGATTCGGATAAATTCCGATCACAGCGAGGTTCAAGTTTTGAGGCAATAGCGCGCCATTGGGATCTTGATAAAATGCCGAAGAAGATGCCAAGATGAGCGTATCCATGTCATTTCCATAAACGGAGGAAACAAAATCAGAACTTGTCTCGGTTGTTGCAAAAATCCGATAGGTTGCCATGCCGTCAAGATCTCCTGAAGTATGCCAAGCGACCGTGTCAATTTCAAGACCAAATACAGGCAACGATGTTTGAGCGCAAGAACAAAATTCACACGAACCATCATCTTCTGTTGAAAGCGAATTAAAGTTGCAGGCATTCTCTATGACGCAGCCCAATACTTCCAACGCATCACAAACACCATCGGCATCGGCATCATTCAAACATGAGCCATCACAAGCGTACCAATCTTCAGGGTAAGTGCAGGATCCGTCATCGTTGGTGGCCGATTCTAGATAATTGCAAGCCATTGCATCCATGCAACCATAAGTTGCGGTTGTTACAAGTATCGTTTGAACAACAACCGACGCATTGCCGCACTGATCGGTCGCCGTGTAGGTGCGCTCAACTGTTTGCAACCCTCCTACTGATCCGATCAACAAATCCATTGATGACCAATTGGCATTGCCGTCGCAAGCGTCCTGAACCACAGCAAAAGGTTCTGGAATTCCCTCCCCCTCTTGCTCGTTCACTTCAATCATATCTTCAGGCAACACGAGGTATTCTGGTGCTACTGTGTCTACGACTGAGATGAGCTGAACGGCATGGGCCACATTTCCAGCATCGTCCGTCGCCGTGAATGTCCGGGTGCACAAGTAATTGAATGGAGGACAATCCAAAACGAATTCAATCGGGCCGTCCACAAACATGACTTGTACATCGCCATCGCACTCATCAGCAGCGAGCGCCATCGCAATCGGCATCGGCTGATCGCACTGAATGGTGGAATCAGCAGGCACCCACGTAAAAAATGGAGGCGTTGCATCAGGAGCACATGGATCCGGAGTGAAATCGCATGAACCGTCGTCATCTGTTGCGGTAGCGTCAAAATTATTGGCCAATGCATCCGTGCAACCAACAATTTCGAACTCATTGCAAATTCCGTCTCCATCCGTGTCCTCGAGGCAAGAGCCTTCACAATTGTAGCCATTCTCGGGATAGGAGCAGTCGTTGAAAGTCGGCACGCCGCAAGCATCTTGCAATCCTACCAACTTGTTGAAGCCATTGTTCACCCCATCCCCATGGATGAAAAACTGCATGTACATCTGGCCGTCCAAATTCCCTGAAGTTGTGAATTGCCCTAAGAGCACACGCAAGTCGTCGCCGGCAACACCATTGGCAGCGCCATTGAGGACGTACCATAATCCACCCAAATCATCTGAAATGTCAATGGACCCTCCGCTTTCAAATGGAGCAATCCAAGGCTCATTTCCTTCCAAAACACTCACGCCCACCTCTCCAATGGAGCCATCTGCAGGCCCTTCCAATCCAATTGTAACCCACGAATCGTAGGCCAATGAAGGGACGAAGGCAAAAACCAACGGATTGCTGTTTTCAGCCAACAGGCCACCTGCTGGATTTTGGTAGAAATCCGACGTTGAATGCACAAATGTTGGGAATTCATTGTCACCCGCTACAGCGCTGACAAAATCGTCTTCATGTCCACACAAAGCGTAGACCCGATAGGTGGTCATGCCGCTGAGATCGACATCACCGACCAAGCCATCATGAACCATGACCGCCTCTATTTGGACGCAATACGCGTCATACTCCACATAATTGCAAGCTTCAGGATCATGGCACTCCGCCTCGTAAGCACATGAACCATTGTTATCCGTGGCTTGAGCAGAATAGTTGGTGGCCGAATTGTCCGTACAGCCCAGGATTTCAAGCTCATTGCACACACCATCACCGTCGTTGTCGCCAAGGCACTGGTCGTTGCAATCATAAAACATATCGGGGAAAACGCACGATGTATTGTCCTCCAATGTATTGGATGCATCGAAATTGCATGCCGTTTCGATGGCACAGCCAGCGCAACTCTCGAATTCACAGGAGTTGTCATTTTCGTTGGCCAACGGATTGTAGTTGCATGCACTGGGGATGTCACACCCTAGCAAAGTATACAAACAGGACGCATCGTCATCAGTCGCTTCCTCGTTGTAATTATCGGCAACGGGATCTGTGCATCCGGGCATTTCATTTTCATCACAAACACCATCGAGATCAGCGTCTAAAAGACAATTGCCATCACAATCCAATCCTGGTTCTGCGAAAATGCACACACCCACGTCCATGATGGTAGACTCGTCATCATAATTGCAAGCTATCGGATTCAAGCATCCAACGCATGACTCAAAGTCACAGCTCCCATTGCTGGTATTTGCTTCAGGGTTGAAATTGCAAGCCAGCGGATTTAAACAACCAGCAAATTGACAGGAGTCGTCATCAATTGTTGCCTCAGGATCAAAATTGTCTGCACTCGGATCGGTACAACCACTGCATGAAATGTATTCACATGAACCATCGTTTACTGTAGCGTCGGGATTGTAATTGCAAGCCGCACTCAAGGTGCAGCCCACCTCTTCACAGCTGAAATAATCGCAAGTGCCATCATTGTAAATGGCCTCTGGATCATAATTGCAAGCCGAAAGATCTGTGCAGCCCAAGCAAGATAAAAACTCGCAGGAACCGTCATCTGTCGTCGCTGCAGCTTCGAAGTTGCAAGCAAACAAATCGGTACAACCCGAGCAGGAATCAAACTCGCATGAGCCATCATCTTCAGTCGCAAGCGCATCATAATTGCATGCAAGTTCATCCATACATCCCGCAGTCATAGCGGACAAGTCAACATCCCAAACATCCGTGCCTGCAAAGCCCTGGTGCACTTGCTCAGAATCTGAGGAACCCACAGCAGGAATGACTTGCACATTGAGCAGCCCTGTTGGCACAGATGCCGTAGTGATTTGCATAATGAGAACGCGTAAATCGTCCCCAGCGTAACCATTGCTCATTCCACTCAATACAAACCACGCACCTCCCGATGCATCCGTCACCATGACACTCTCTCCACTATTCGCTCCGTTCGAGGCAAAGTTGGACAAGAAAGGCTGCGCTGGACTTTCCATGGCAGAAATATCGGATTCACCCGCTACAGCCGATTGATCCAATCCGATGGTAATCCAACTATCATAACCCACCTCTGGAAAATAATTGAGAACGATGGGATTGATCCCACCTCCAGTTGAACCATTGGCAAATGGAGAATTGAACATCGGGCTCTCGAGCTCGATCGTGAGCGGTGAATCTTCTCCACCATAAACAGCAGATACAAAATCATCTGGATGCGTGCATTGGACATAATAGCGATACGTCGTCTGCCCTGTCAGCTCAGGCAATCCGTTCTCTCCATCATGAACCATGTACTCCTCTATGAGCAATTGTGATGATTGCGCTTGGGATGAAAGACTCAAGAACATCAAAGCCACGAAAGCCCCTATTTGGGGTGTTCGAAAGGAAGAAATGACCGCGTAGATAAAATGCATGAACTATAGGTATTCATCATCCTGTACGCGATTTCAGACGTTTCGGTTTCAAGTAGGTACAAAAAAAAATGGGGCCGAAGCCCCATTTTATAAATCGTCTTATTGGATTTTTAAATCCAAGTATCGCAAATTACTGTTTGAGCAACTGCAATTGATGAACCAACTGGTCCGCCCGAACTTGCAATTGGTACACACCATTTGAAACGTCCATCAAATCCAGAGCAACTCGCTGATCACCAATTTGATTGCTAAAAGTCTGTGAGAACACCAAGCGACCTTGGCCATCATATACAGCGACTTCCAAATCTTGTCCGTTCGCACCAGCCCACTCCAATTGGAACAAGCCATTGCTCGGATTTGGGCTAACAGCCAAGCTGCTCAAGAAACCCAATTCCTCAATTCCTACAGGAACTCCGAACGTGGACTCTACAGAACATCCATTCATATCCGTGATTGTGACGGTATACTCACCGGCAACCAATCCAGTCAAATCTTCTTCCATGCTCGTGAAGGCATCTGGTCCCGTCCACGAAATCATATTGCCTCCGTTTCCACCAACGATATCAATCTCCAACGTGCCGTCGCCCGCACCCGTATCATTCGATATCGTGCCGGTCACTGTCAACTCCTCTGGTTCATTGATGGTAGCCTCCACTTGGGACTGACAGCCGTTCGAATCCTGCACGTAATACGTGTAGGTCCCTGGAGTTAAGTCGATGTAAATTGGGGACGACCCAAAGTCTGAACCATCCGCACTGTATTCATAAAGGTTTGTACCTCCAGCACCTGAGACTTCAACAGAACCATCGGTGTCACCGAAACACGTGACATCGTCACTTGTTGCAGAAGCAACCAATTCAGCCGCATCAGCAACTGTTGCCGTCACTTCGGCCTGACATCCCTCGACATCAGTAGCTACGATGCTGTAATCACCTGGTAGCAAATCCCCAAAGAGTGTTACATCTCCGGCTTCGCCATCATTGAAGGAGAACGTCAGACCTCCATTTCCTCCATCAGCATTGAATGAAATCAAACCGTTTTGATCACCGAAACAGAGGATATCTGTCGCGTTGGCATTGATGACAATTGGATCAGGAGCTCCGACTACATATTGAATGGCCGATTGGCCGATACATCCATTCACATCCATGGCATACACCGTAAAGGTTCCTCCACCTACACTAAGAACATTGCCTTCAACGAAATTGATGCCGTCAACACCAAATGTCATGGTTCCAGCTCCTCCCAATGTTAGGATATTCATAAGACCATCTTCAGAGTCAGAGCACGTGGCGCCCAAAATAGCGCTTTGACCTCCTGAAACTGTAACCGTGATTGGCTGTGGATTTGAAACACTAATACCGATGCTTTGCTCAGTGCAACCATTGCCATCTTGAACATACACCGTGTACAAACCTGCTGCCAAACCGTCAAAATACAAATCAGAGGCAGTCTCGGCAAAGTTTGGTGTGAGGCTGAATTGATAGTCACCTGCACCTCCACTCGCTGAACCAGAAATAACGGCATCACTGTCACCTGAACAACTGACTGACTCTGTCAATGTCGCATTCAAGCTGATTGGCTCCGGACCTTCAATTTCCACGTCGACAGACGCTGAACAACCGGCCCCATCAATCGCTGTGATCGTGTAAGTTCCACCGACGAGGTCTCCAAAAGTACCAACCGCCCAATTTGGAGTGGCTTCACCAATTCCAAAGGTCACCCCCAATTGTTCACCTGAAGCAGAAACCACAATGGTACCATCGCTCACTCCTGGGCAAGAATTGTTTGTAACGTTGTCTAACATCAATTCCAGTGCACAAGGATAAACGCAAGTTTCACCTGCTTCCGTAGCCTCCGGATTGTAATTGGTTGCCTCAGAATCCATGCATCCAAATACAGCGCCGCTGTTTGAGCTAAAAGGAATGCCTTCAAACTGCGTCGATGCACTTTGATCACCATTGATGAACACTTGAACATTGAACGACCCCGTAAAGCTTCCTGCCGTCGTCACTTGGACGAGGAGAACCTTCAGGTCATCTCCTGCCTGAGCCTGTGTATCACCGTAAAGTGTGAACCACGAACCTCCATTGCTAGAATTGACGATGAAATCACCCCCTGCTTCAAAAGCAGTTGTTGCCTCATCGATTCCAATAGCGTTCGGCTGCCCAGTAACTTCAGCAGTGTTGGACGCTCCAATTGTAATCCATGAATCGTATTCAGCCTCTGCAGCAAAAGCAAAGAAAGCAGTATTGATGTTCCATCCTGTGGCAGACCCAAAATCTGATTGGAAAAAACCATCAGAGGATGTCAAAGACAACGGAGCCGAAACATCTCCGTACACTGCGGAAACCTCATCCAATTCATTGGTGAACACTCCATAAATCCGATACGTCGTCATTCCTTCCAAAGCAGGTATGCCCGTAGTGGAGTGATCCGCGTATACTTCGGATACGATGTCGGTTAGTTGACCGTAGCTATTTACCGCCAAAAAGCACGCTAGCGCACTTAGTAAAGTTTGTTTCATTCGAATGATAATTAGTCGTGAATCTCAGTTTGTCCAAATATAGTCCTCTCGCACATTTCTTTCGAATCTCGCAACGAGATTTTAATGAACGATATACACGGGTATTTGTGAACAAAAGAAAAGGGAGGAGACATGCGTCCCCTCCCTTGCAAAAAGTC
>CALGEI010000158.1 GCA_937881575.1 uncultured Flavobacteriales bacterium
CATTCGAAGCGACCGGTTCATCCGCGCCCATGCCTTGGGTCTCCATGCGCCAAGCTTCAATTCCATTTTGCTCCAGGTAACTTGCGACGCTTTTCGCTCGGTTTTCGCTGAGCTTCTGATTGAAGGTCTCCGTCCCCAGATTGTCTGTATGCCCCACAATGCGGATTCGGACATCCGAGCCGTTCATGGTGGACACCAATTGATTCAGCTCGGGTTGAAAGACTTCATCCAACGTCGCCGAGTTGGTTTCAAACTGAACATCTCGCAAAAGCAAAACAGTACCGATTTCGAGTCGTGTTAGGCCAATCTCCAACTCCTGAGCGCTCTCTCCTTGCGTGGTCTCCAACTTATCTGGGTTCCAAACTGTGTGATAAAAGGCATAATGCGGATGATTGACCTCCATGGTCAAAACGTTCTGTTGAACCATGGGCAAAGAGAAGCTCCCATCCATTGGGTCACTCACCATGACGGACAATTGAGTGCCCGATGCACTGTACACGACGACCTCTGCTTCGACCGGTTGGCCATTGGCCACGTCAAAGACTCTTCCTGACCAATGCGAAACAGCCATTGCCTGAACCCTCTCAGGCAAGTTGAATTCCCAGAGATCCAAATTTCCTGGCTGTTCGCGGTCACTTGCAAATAAAGCACGTCGACCATCTGGAAACACTTGCAAACTGTTCTCGTCAGCTTTGGTGTTGATGGGGTAACCTAGATTCATTGGGGTGGTCCAACGGTCGAGTGTATCCTTTCGACTAACGTACAAATCCGTACCGCCCATTCCGGGGTGACCATTCGAAGCAAAATACAAAGTCTTGCCATCAGGATGAAGGACGGGATTCTCTTCTTTTCCCTTCGTATTGATCGTCGAAGTCAAACGTTTCGGAGTCTCCCATTCTCCCGATGCGTTCCGAGCGCTATGCCATATATTTTGCTGCATATCCCCTCTGAGGTTGCGCTGGGCTCGAACAAAATAAATTTCGTTGCCATCGGCACTCAAAGAAGGCTGGCTTTCCCAAAAGGGCGTATTGAGTGCATTTAAATTGACTTCACGGTCATAACGGCCTTGGGCCGCATTCCATTCCGCCTCAAAAAGATCACATGAGCCCTGACCATTTCGGGGCCCGTAACCGTTATGCAACGTTTCACATGCCGTGAAAATCAATCGTCGTCCATCACCTCGAACAGAAGGCGCTCCCTCATTTCCCCGCGTGTTCACACCTTGAATCGCTCCGAGATCCTCCCAAGCCCCATTGACCTCCACTGCTTCAAAGAAATCTTCTTGGCCTTCGAATCGCCCTTCTGCGTCCACCTGACGCGTGAAAATCATCCGGTCACTTGATACAAAAATCGATGGGTAGTACTCTGGATTTTCAGTATTGACATTTCCTTGCAATGGCTGGGCATCCACAGACTCTGGATGCATGAAAGATTGAATCGCAAAGTGCAGTGAAGCTTCAAGCAAGGCATACTCTTCTCGGGCGTCGTCATCCAAATTAAGCGACTCCCAGACCTTGAGCGCTTGGAAATACGCT
Organism: uncultured Flavobacteriales bacterium; assembly: GCA_937881575.1. Lineage (GTDB taxonomy): Bacteria > Bacteroidota > Bacteroidia > Flavobacteriales_D > Sanyastnellaceae > UA16. The sequence continues at coordinate 1,536 of CALGEI010000158.1, forward strand.
CCCGACCGATGTAGCAAACGACTCCAACGAATGCCCCATTTATCAATAGCGCTTGGCTTCAATGCCATGGCTCGGGACATCGACAATGCAGCAACATCGAAATCGTTCAATTGTTGGGCCAGCTGAGAATGCAACATCCAAGCATCATAGTACAAAGAATCCCGTTCAAGTGCTTGTGCAATAAACGTCATCGCCTGTGCCTCCTCTTTGCGCATATAGGCCTCAACAGCCTCATCGTATTCCTTTTGTGCCTTTTTGTTCGGTTTGTGCACCTGATCCTGGCCCAGGGTCACGGAGCATGCCATACAAAGTATGCCGGCAAGCACACAAACCTGATATTTACACTTTGATATGAACATGTGCCCAATTTAGGGAGTGAACACCTTGACCTTTCAAACCTCATGCCTAAATTGAAATTGCGCGTAGGCTTGCTATCTGACACACACAGCCATTGGGATGACCGCATGACCCACCACCTGCAATCGGTGGATGAAATCTGGCATGCGGGTGATATTGGCGATTTCCATGTGCTCGACACCATGACTCAAATGGCCCCTGTCAAGGCCGTTTATGGAAACATAGACGATCATAGAATGCGCTCCGAATTGCCCGAGTTATTGGAATGGGAAATCCACGGATTGAAATTCATGATGTTGCACATCGGAGGAAGACCCGGACGGTATGCCAGCGGGGTTCGTCGGCTACTAGACGCTCAGAGACCCGATGTGTTTATCTGCGGACACAGCCACCTTTTACGCGTCGAAAAAGACACTTCTTGGGGCGGATTGTATATCAATCCGGGTGCTGCAGGCAAGCATGGTTTCCATAGAATCCGAACCTTGCTTCGATTTGACATACAATTGGGGCTAATCGAGAATCTTGAAGTGGTGGAATTGGAGACAGTTCGTTAAAACCATCGATTATGAGAAAAGAATGCGTATAATTGCAACGGTTCTCGGGTCTACACGCAGTGTGTGGCACGGGCGATGATCTTCTGACAGATCAACATCGAATTTTACTGAACCTCCCCGTTTTTTTTTACTCCCCCATTTGATGTACGACATCATAGAATTGAATAGCAAGAAAGTCTCTGACCTCAGAGAAATTGCAAACAAGTTAGGCCTTCAGCGCACAGACAAACTGAAGAAGCAAGATCTGGTTTACAGCATCTTGGATGAACAAGCTCTTCGCCCGAGTGCAGCTCCGAAAAAAGAGAAATCCGCTTCTCCTGCAAAAACAGCGAGCAAACCCAAAGCAAAAGCTCCGGC
>CALGEI010000159.1 GCA_937881575.1 uncultured Flavobacteriales bacterium
CTTCATTTCTAAAGCAAATCCACTTTGGTTGAATAACCTCCTCCAAAGGGGGTGACAGACAATTCCCGGAGTCATTCGCCACATCGAAATGCACTGAAATGCTGCCTTCACGCACAATTAGTCAGCCATGGTGATGACCAAACCTCCCTTTCATCCGCTGCCTAAGATTTCAAGCAGATCTGCACAAGGGCCTTCCTCATTCTTAAGCAATGGATCTCGTTCACAACGGACAATTCAAGACGTAGCAACTTTCATTTGTCGTTAAATTGAATCAAAACCGACAGAACATCCCTCTTCAGTGATGCGCAAATGCTTCCTAAAAGACCTCACTACCCGAGTGTTAATCCAGCAATTGAATCATTTGACTTCGCTCCAAACCGGCTGAAGTGGTCAAGCGGTAGAAATAGGTACCCGCCACCAACTCAGGCAGCACGAATTCTTGCGCGTGAGGGCCAACGCCAACATGCTGTTTTGGCAAAATATTGACGACCTGTTGCCCACTTAAAGTTAACAAATCCAGCTCGACGTAATCAGCTTTGCTGAGATGATAGCCAAGGGTTACCGTTTCTCCTTTCCTCACTGCATTGGGACCTACTGAAAACAGGTTGGCTTCATCGAAAATAAACTGCGCATCTGCATCATTCCAAGGCAGGACTATGTCCTCATCGCCTGGCAGGTAATCCACAAACTGCAAATAAAATAAAAACATCTCGTCAAGAGTTGAATTCCCCCATGTAACCGTTTGAGGAGGGTCATGTGGATTACTCGGGTTCTTCGAGGTGTTGTTGTAAGTGGCTATCGCATGAATCGTGTACCCGGCAGGAATATGTTTAAGAGCAGTGAATTCGCCACCACTTTGCCAGTTAAAATCCCATTCAGGAATAGAAATCAAAGGAATGGTGTCATTGGGGGACCACCAATTGTCTAAAACTGCAAATACCTCCCAAGATTGACCCAAAAAATGACAGTGAGCTCGTACAAAAAGCAAACTGATATCATTCGTGATGTCCATCGTTCCATGAAAGGTCACAACCTCATTGGCCGGGATTACAAAACGTTTGTCAAGGTGGGTCGGAGCCATGATTTTGTTTTGCACATGGCGTAGCAATGGCTCCTCCGCAAAAAAGAAATTGATCTTGGTCGAGTCCACTTCTTCTACAGGAGATGGCACATAGTGTAGCTCAAGCAAATACCTCCCTTCTGGACCAATGGTTCGTCCAATACCAGTCGGGTATTCCAATGGTCCCTGTCCTGGCGCCCAACCAACGTGTAAATAGCTATCATGAAACTCTTCGCCAAGGAAACCATTGCTACCAAAAATGAAATCCCAACTCGAAAAACCCGGGTCATCGCTCTTCAAATCCTTCGCTTCTAATATTGCTATAGACTCCGCATTTTCAGTGTAGCCAAGAAGCGCATGGTGAACAATAGACGGATTACCCGGACATATCTCTATTGCCTGAATCTCCGTTTCCACTTCTAATCCGGTCTCAAGCACAAAAACATAGTATTCTTCTGTCATATCCCCTTCATGAACATACGGTTCAGGCAGGGTAATGACCAAATCAGGCTCTCCAAGTCGACCATTTTCCGGGAAATTTGGTAAGCCAGGATTCCTCGTCGGATCGCCCTCCGGCATTCCGGCTACGTACCAATCTGACAACAGTTGAATCTGGTCTTCCCTCAGATACCGCTCACCTTTGAACGACGTATACTCTGGGTCAGCCCCCCAAGGCGGCATGTACCCCGTTGACGTCACATATTTGATGAAAGCTCCTTGATTCATAACCTCTTCATACGTTGTAAAAGGCATCGGTCCAACCTCTCCTTTGCGATGGCACTCCGTGCAATTCTGATAAATAATTGGAGCAACATCTTCGTGAAATGTTGGACTTTGAGACCAAATTGGAGGTGGTGAAACGAAACTTACGATGAACAGCAAAGCGAGGAAACGTGCCATGAAACTA
>CALGEI010000160.1 GCA_937881575.1 uncultured Flavobacteriales bacterium
ACTTCAAGCGAAGGAACGCTTTCCCTTTACAATGCATGGGGACAGCGTGTGGATGTGCTACACCAAGGCCAATTCCCCGCAGGAAATAGCACGTACTTCTTCCATGCACAGCCGCACGCAGCTGGCGCATATGTGCTCTTATTGGAGCTCAACGGAAAGGGTGTTTGGTCCCAACGTGTCATGATCCAGTAACTCAAGACAAGCGGCTCGATAACAAAAAAAACCTCGTCACCGAGGTTTTTTTATGCGCCAACAATCCGAGATTCTCAATTCCTACGTCCCAATAGCCGCAGCAGGAACAAGAACAGATTGATGAAGTTCAGGTACAAACTTGTCGCACCGAGAATGGCCAATTTGGTTCCCGTTTCCGACCCGTACTCAACTCCAGCAGCAATTCGCTTCAACCGTTGGGTGTCATATGCGATGAGCCCTGTGAAAATCAGCACCCCTCCAATGCTAATGATGTAATCCAGACCTGCCGAACCGATAAACCAATTGACAAAACTGGCAATGATAATCCCGATTAACGCCATCATGAGCAGGCTTCCAAACTTGGTTAAATCGGTTTTTGTCGTGTAACCGATCACAGCCATTACGCCAAATGTTACCGCCGTAATGACGAAAACCTGCGAGATGCTGGATGCAGAATAGACCAAGAATATGCTGCTCAAGGAAACCCCCATGATCGCACTAAACGCAAGAAAAAGAAGGGTTAGCGACATGGAGGACCAGCGCTGAAACCCCATGTTCATGGCAACGATAAAGCCGAGGGGGACCAACATCACGACCCACCCAAGTCCTGACATTCCTCCTGTTTCAAGATTATACAGTTTGGCCACTAAGCCTGACTGCGCCACATAATAGGCCGCTGAGGCAGTCATCACCAAACCGGCGACCATCCAACTGAAAACATGTGCAATGAATCGGCTGATTGTAGAATCATCTTCAATCAACGCATCGTCAACGATTCGGGGAGCTTGATATTCGTTCATGCCACAAAATTGCAGCGAAGGAACCAATTTCCATCACACCATTCGCCAAAAAAACCCACAATACGTGTTGGACAATCAGGAGATCAAGACCTACCGTAAGACGAGCCGACCGCCAATTGCATAAACTCCTTACGGGTCTTTGGGTCATTCAAAAACGCGCCTGTAAAGGCACTCGTTGTAGTGATGGTGTTTTGCTTTTCGACCCCTCGCATTTGCATGCACAGATGCCGTGCTTCAATCACAACAGCCACTCCTTTCGCTCCAAGGGTCGCTTGAATGCAATCGCGTATCTGTTCCGTCAGGCGCTCTTGCACTTGAAGACGCCTTGAAAACGCATCAACAACCCGTGGAATTTTGCTCAAACCAACAATTTTACCATCCGGGATGTAGGCCACATGAGCCTTTCCGAAAAATGGCAAGAGGTGATGTTCACACAAGCTATACACTTCTATGTCACGCACTAAGACCATCTCATTACTCGGTTCAGCAAACAATGCGCTTTCCAAAATAGCCGCAGCATTCACTCCCATTCCCGACGTCAAAACCGCAAGTGCTTTTGCTGCCCTTTCAGGCGTTTTTATCAGTCCCTCTCTCTGAGGATCTTCTCCAATCTTCTCCAACATCGAGCGATAATTCGCTGCGATTTTCGCTACCGCTTCATCATCAAAGCGTTCAGTTTTCTCGTATAGTGCCATTACGATTCGCCGGAATAGTCGGCGTAGTTGTTTTCAGTTTCGTACAGTCGAATCCGTTCGAGTGTACAACCATGCGTGGCGAT
>CALGEI010000161.1 GCA_937881575.1 uncultured Flavobacteriales bacterium
GAGGAAGCGCCTGCTGCTGAGGAAGCGCCTGCTGCTGAGGAAGCGCCTGCTGCTGGAGACGACGAAAAGAAAGAAGACGCTTGATTGCGACTCAACGATAATTTTAGGAATGGGCTGTACCGAAAGGATGCAGCCCTTTTCTTTGCCATCACATTCGATAGGACATGAACATCAAGGACTGTTTTTTACTGGGAATGATCACCAAGCCACATGGATACAAAGGCGATGTGGTCTTGTTTGTCGATGCTGATGAGCCACTTCAATACCGGGAGTTGGATAGCATATGGGTGCAAGAAGCCAGTGGGTTGGTTCCTTATTTCTTCGATTCACTGCGACCACATGGCGACCGGTTCGTTGCACATCTAGAAGGTGTTGACACCGAAGCCGCGGCACAACGCTTGGCAGGCAGCAAGGTCTTTCTGCCTGAAAAACTCCTTCCAGAGCTTCCTACTGATTCCTTTTATTTTCATGAAGCCACGGGCTGGACCTTGTTTGACTCCCTCTCGAAAACTGAGGTTGGCAGCATTGTTCGCGTGCTGGACCATGGAGCGTATCCCCTTTTGGAGGTGGATGCTGATGGCAAAGAAGTTCTTGTACCGCTGCCAGATCATATGAATTTGCACGTTGATCGAACTCGCGGCGTGCTCGAAGTTGAACTTCCAGAAGGCTTGCTCGATGTTTACCTTAAAAATTCTGAAGAGGATCAGGACGGAAATGAGCAAAGCAGTGAAGAAGACGAGGAATGGACTGACTGACATGGCGAATTGACCTATCTCGAGTCACCGCCGGTGTCATTGATTCGGGACCAAGGCTACAACAGACTCCGCCAGGCCATGGCCCACTCGTAGCGCAATATTTTGATTTTTGCATCCATGTGGACGGTCCATATCCGGAAATGGCTCCATTGAAAACCTTGGTGTTTCTAATCGTCGCAACAGCAACTGCCTTCCATTAGTCTCGGACCAATCTGCGGATGGCTTGAGCTCCATTTTTATCGTGAAAATGCACGACATAAACGCCACGTGCATCCGGCAAACTCAGTGTCCATCTGGCAGCTTCCGCGTTCATCGGACCGGCTAAAACACGCTGCCCTGAGGCATTGAAAACTTCATACACCGTGCCCGTAAAACCCTCAGGAGTTTCCACAAACACCCGTCCATCCGACGAAGGATTCGGATAAACTTTCCAATCCGAGCCAACGATCGTACCGACGGATGAGGCTACGAAATTTTGCGTGACTTCACTGACCAATTCAGGCGCAGCATAATCCCAATACATGGATTCAAATTCGGCAATGACATCCGTCTCCACCTCGAACATGGGCGCTACCCATCGTGGCGGCATGGCCTGGTACCACAACCTCGCAGTAACACTGCAATTAGAACATCCACTCAACTCAGGAAGAGGAAAAGCATAATGCACCACATCCGCTCCTGTCCCTTCTGCTCCTGATTCTGCACGGTTGAAGTCCCCCGCTTCCATGTCCCACTCCACATTGGCACCAACGACAAGCGTGGTGTCATAAACAGGGTGGTCTGTACGAAACCCGATTGGAGGCAATCGATTGTCTTTCAGGGTGATGGCCGCGCGTTCAAGTAAATTGGTTGGAGTCCCGGTGACGTCCGCAATAACAAATTCATAGATCTGCACTTGAGACGATTCAGTGATGACATCGTGGTGCGGTTGGAAAGATTCGATACCTCCTTCATCGGCGCCGACAATGTTCACCCCATCTTCTGCCAACTGCCCCGACTGCCAAATCGCATTGCCCAGGCCATCCGCTACTTCCAACTCCAACCAGACTCTTCTTGCAGGGTATCCGGAAGGGAATTTATGCCCTGCTTTGTTTTGCAATTTGACTGAAACAGCGACGTCTCCCGATTCAGGATCGAGTTGGGCCGTTTCAAACGTCATGTCAACACTTTGTTGCTGCAACATCTCAAGCGTTCTATTCAACGTGGAATCAAACTGAGCCTCCGATGCAGTCAAGCCCAACTCTTCGATGTGATCGCGCATCAAGCGGATCATGGACGTATTGGCGCCCACGAGATAATGAAGTCCAAAAGGACTGCGGGGTTCCAAAAAGGAATAACCACTCGAAATAATGACCGGATCGTCTAATTGAGGCATGTGACACCCTTGACACTCCTGCTGCAACGCATTCGATTCACCATCGACTAGGTCCGGCTCATAAACGCTATTGAGCCACTCATGATACGTTGCTTGCTCAATGTAGTCAGCTCCCGTGGCCTCCCCCTGCAGGTCGGCTGTCTGTGTGATCAAGGAATGGCATCCAGCACACACTTCACTTTCTGCACTGTGCTGCCCAAATAAAGGCTCATAACCAACATAGGTTGTCATGGGCAGCCCATAAAGCAGTGGTTCAGATTTGCTGCCTCCGTAGGGTCCGTACAAAGTGTCTTCTACAAAATTGAGCAGGCCACTGAACTGCTGCCCAATGTTCTCCGCCGATTGTTGATGACACGCATTGCAGGATACGCCGTCGAGCGCCAAGCTATCCAGCAGCAACTCGGCCATGGAATAAAACTCCTGGCCATCGTGGTGCGCAGCAAAATGGCCCAATGGCGCGTGGCATGAAGTGCACTTGTCTTCCAATTCAAGTTGATGAGCGGGATTGATGGCCACCTCCTGACTCACCTTGGCTTGCCAAAAAGGATCCTTGGCAGAATTGGCCATCAAGGTACTGCGCCAATCATCGGTCACATTGACATCCCAGCCACCAGGCATGGGCACTGCAGGGTATGTTTGTCCAACGATACTTGCATAATGGTTGGGGTCTGTCGCATGACATCCAGCACATTTTCCGCTGCCTGCAAACAAACTATTCACCGTGTCTGGCAAGCCCCCATAAGCTGATCGAAAGATGGACGAATGATACGGGTCACCCTCGGCATGCAAACGATCTGGTCTCTGAGCACTGCTCATGATGACCATCGCACCAAATGCTGCGATCAAACTTGTCCAAACGAGCGATTTCATAATTTCTTAATCCCCTAAAATAAGGCCGCTATGATGAAAATGAGAAGACAATGACCTCCATGACATGAACTGGGGCTTGAAAGGGCCCACATGCGCACTGAACCGAACCGTGACCTCATTGAATGACCAATTCTTTGATGATTTTTCGACCAATTTGCTCATTGATGCGCTCCACAACCTTGGTTTTATTCATGAGCAACTCCTCTTTTAAAGGACCACTCTCTAGAGAAACCCAAAGTTGACCACCAGCCTTCAAGCGAATGCTTCGTGTTTGCCGATCTACCATTTTACCAAAACAGGATTTCCATGCCAACACGATGTCCACCTCGTCCATCTTGCTCTGCATCCGGTTGACCCGAATGAATTGTTCGATGGCGGCCTTCAGGGGTTTGGGATCTTGTGAACTCACGTGTCGAAGTTAGGCGCAGCAACCGGCTCTTGCGCAATGGCCTCACCATTTTTCACTTCGAACACCCGCACATCCGCTCCAGTCGCAGCAAACAATTCAGGAATTCTACCCAAATCAGTGTCCGTAATAAATACTTGTCCAAACGCTCCCGAGGTCACGTGCGCCATCAAGGCCTGCACCCGCTTCTCATCAATCTTATCGAAAATATCATCCAGCAGCAGGATGGGCTGCACCCCAGTGGCCTCCTCGATGTGCGCTCGTTGAGCCAACCGCAACGCAATCAAAAACGACTTCTGTTGCCCTTGTGACCCAAAACGCTTCAGGGGATGTTCTGCCAATTCAAACCGGACATCATCTTTGTGAATCCCCATGGTGCTTCGACGAAGTCGGCGATCATCTCCTTGAGCCGCCAGTAAAGACTGCAAAAACTCCTCCTCCACCGGCTCTACAGCCGTCACATACGATAAACCCACACGCTCCGCTCCGCCCGTGATTTCCTGGTGAACCGTTTGAAATACAGGTGCGAATTTGGTCAGGAAGGTTTCACGGCGGCGGCGAATGGCCACTGCAAGGGGAATGAGTTGAGCATCCCACGGCTCCAAGGCCGTGGCATCCCATGTACGATTCTCAGCGAAATACCGCAACAACATGTTCCGTTGATTCAGGGCCTTGTTATAGTCCATGACCTGTTGCAAATAGGACCGATCAAACTGAGAAATGACCGAATCCAGCCATTTCCTCCGAAAATCACTGCCCTCATGAATCAAAGCGGCATCATCCGGGGCAATCATCACCGCTGGAAAACGGCCGATGTGATCTGCCATGCGATCGTAGGCCTTTTCATTGCGGCGGAAGACTTTTTTGACGCCGCGTTCAACAGCACAACTCACTTGTTCAAGTTGATCATGGCGCAAAAAACTGCCCTTTATCAGCATGTGTGTTTCCTCATGCGTGATGTTTTGGCCATCAATGGGATTGAAATAACTCTTGGTATGACACAAATAATGCACCGCGTCCAAAACATTGGTTTTCCCACTCCCATTGTCGCCCAGCAAGCAATTCACCTGTTTTCCGAACGCCAGGTCTGAGCCAGAATGGTTCTTGAAATGATGGAGATGAAGATCTTGAAGAAGCATGATGCGAATTTCACTATTTTTGCTCGGTCTTTCATAAAGATTTAGAACAAACGATTACAAGCGCCATGGCGAAGAAAAA
>CALGEI010000162.1 GCA_937881575.1 uncultured Flavobacteriales bacterium
CTGCTGCTAAGAAGCCTGCTGCTGCTAAGAAGCCTGCTGCTAAGAAGCCTGCTGCTAAGAAAGACGACAAAAAGGACGACGCTGAATCTTAAACGTTGTTTCATTGAAAGAAAGGGGAGGCCATCAGGCTTCCCCTTTTTTGTTTATCTTATCTTTACACTCGATGGATTCACAAGTCCTCATTGACAAAGAACTCTTTGAACGTTTAGTTGATCGCATGGCGCATCAACTGTTAGAGCATCACGATTTTTCCGAAACAGATTTGGTTGGGCTTCAGCCTCGTGGCTATTTATTAGCTCTGCGAATTCAGAAGAGATTGAAACAACTGGAGCCTCATCTTGAAATTCAATGCGGAGCACTCGATACAACGTTTCATCGAGACGATTTTAGGCAACGCGAAACTCACATAGCTCCCAGCCTCACGCTCATGCCTTTCCTTGTAGAAAATCGAAATGTCATTCTAATCGATGATGTGCTTTTTACAGGACGCACTATTCGCTCAGGGTTGGATGCGTTGATGGCTCATGGACGACCGAAGTCTGTTCAATTGATGGTGCTAATCGACCGTCGATTTCAGCGTGAATTGCCAATTGAAGCGAAGTATATCGGGAAGTCTGTTGACAGTCTAGATCGTCAATACGTTTTTGTGGATTGGGAAGACCAACCCGGATTGAGCCAGGTGTTGTTATTGAATGAAAAGCCGAAATGAACCAGCTGTCGATACGTCATTTAACAGGCATTCGTGGATTGACACGAAATGATTTAGACCTCATTTTCCAAACGGCTAAGGGGTTCAAAGAAGTCATTAATAGGCCCATTAAAAAAGTTCCCTCTCTTCGGGACATCACCATTGCCAATCTGTTCTTTGAAAATTCAACAAGGACGCGGTTGTCGTTTGAATTGGCTGAAAAACGATTGAGCGCTGATGTCGTCAACTTCTCGGCGGGTAGCTCTTCGGTGAAGAAAGGAGAGACATTGGTGGATACGGTCAATAACATCTTAGCCATGAAAGTGGATTTGGTTGTTATCCGTCATCCACATCCTGGTGCTCCTGACTTTTTAGCAAGGAAGCTAGATACAGTTGTCGTAAATGCTGGAGATGGAACACATGAGCATCCCACTCAAGCGCTATTGGACGCGTTTAGTTTGCTCGAGAGACTTGGAGACTTGGAGGGTAAAAATGTTGCGATTGTAGGGGACATTCGTCACTCGCGTGTTGCCATAAGCAATATTTTATGCCTGAAGTTGATGGGTGCCAATGTGCGAGTCTGTGGACCAAAAACATTGATTCCAAAGCACATTCAGACCCTTGGTGTGGAGGTTAGCCATGACTTGGATGAGACGCTACTATGGTGCGATGTAGCCAATATGCTGCGAATCCAATTGGAGCGTCAAGAAAGGGGAAGTGTGCCTTATTTCCCGTCTCTGCGAGAATATGCGATGCAATATGGCTTGAACAATGAACGAATGAATCGCATCGATCGACCTATTACGATCATGCACCCTGGTCCGATCAATCGCGGTGTCGAAATCACATCTGACGTCGCTGACAGTGCACATTCAATCATTCTTGATCAAGTTGAAAATGGAGTCGCCATACGAATGGCTGTTCTTTATTTACTAACTGCCAAAGGATGAGGGTATGCCTTGACAGTTCTTCCTATATTTACGACCTTAGCCCCGATTCATGAAATTCACAACCGAACTCCGCGATCAGATTGCCATCGTCACTTCTCATGTAGAAAAGTTAGACGCACTTCATGCACCTGAATTAAAAGGTGAACTTTTGCGCATAGCCAAAGATGGCATCAATCGCATTATTCTTGACCTCACAGAGTCTCGTTACTGTGATAGCAGTGGTTTAAGTGCTGTGCTCATTGGCAACCGGTTATGTCGCGATACGGAGGGTACTTTTGTTTTGTGCGGAATGCAACCGTCAGTTGAAAAGCTCGTTCAAATAAGCCAGCTCGATCGTGTTTTGACGATTACTCCAACCTCTTCTGAGGCATATGACTATGTGGTCATGGAGATGACAGAACAGGAGCTTGGAAATAACACCGAAAAAAATCCGTCATGAGGATACTTCTACAATTTAGTATAGTGCTTGGTTTGCTGATCGTCAGCCCTGCGTCATTTGGACAATGTGAACCTGATTTTGATTTTGGAGAGGCTGAATGGGGAGCATCTCCAGATGCCTCTGTAGGAGAACAATTTGACACGGCTTATGTGGCTCAGCCTTATTTTGACGTGTTTCATGTCTTGGTTCCTACAGACGCATCCGCAATAGATCCGGCTTTTGCATTGCCTTTAGACTCGGTTGTTTTGGTTTCAACGACGTTGATTGACACAATAACCATGCAGACTCTTTCCTTAGAGGATGTCGGTCTTGAAATAATCTGCAACAATATGGGCTCATCTCCTAATGCATGTACGTTGTTGGCTGGAGCTCAATATTGTGCTTCATTGGAAGGAGTTCCAACAGGACCAGGGGTGTATCAATTAAGCTTGGATGTCCAAGCTTATGTTACGGTATTTGGCATTCCTGTGGCTCAACCATATGTGTTCAGTGGTTACATCATGGACATTGTTGGTGAAGGCAACCCAGACGGGATCTTGGAACAACAGCCAGAGGCCATTTCTTGGTTCCCGAATCCTGCTGAGGATAGCTTTCGTTTGAATCCGATGTCTTCTGATGCTTCTATAGATGTCCGTGATATGTCGGGAAGAATAGTTCGACAGGTCAATACATTGGCACAAAACGCAACAGTCATATCCACTCAAGGGTGGAGCAGTGGGATTTATTTTGTCACTTGGACATCCAATGCCGAGCGTTTTACGACCAAAATGGTAGTTCGACAAAACTAAGCTTCTTGAGTTCGTGAGGTTCGATGTGACGGTTTTGGGTTGCGGAGCGGCCACTCCTACAGAGCGTTATCAGCCCACTTCGCAAATTCTGAACATTTCAGAGAAATGGTACTTGTTGGATGCTGGGGAAGGCGTTCAAATTGCACTTCGTTCCCAGCGTGTCCCTTTTCAGAAAATTGAACAGGTGTTCATTTCTCACATGCATGGCGATCACGTCTTGGGTTTACCAGGACTTATTGGTAGCATGAATCTTTTAGGGCGGAGACGTCCTTTAATTTTGCACGGCCCTGTTGTTTTAGAACGCTGGCTCATGGAGTGTTTGCGTTTGACTTCGACTTATTTGAATTTTGAGTTGGAGTTCAGCGTCAATAATCAGGATCAAATTGACACGTGTTGGCTTGATGGAGACATACAAGTATTGTCGGCGCCTGTGAAGCACCGTGTCGAAGCCTACGGCTATCGATTCAATTGGACTCCAAAATTATTGAACCTTAAAAAGCAGCAAGTCGAAGCATTCGATTTGACACGTTCCGAAGTCATTCAGTTGAAAAACGGCCAGAATGTTCAACGTGAAAATGGCCAATTGCTCATCGTGGAGGAGATGTGCTACACGCTCAATCCTGGTTTGTCATATGTTTTCAGCGGTGATACAGCACCTTGTGTGTCATTGGATGAGTTGGCGGAGGGCGCTAATTTGCTGTATCACGAAGCGACGTTCATGGAGTCGCTGAGTATTCGAGCCAAACAGACTGGCCACTCCACTTCCAGGCAGGCTGCAAACACGGCGCTGAAAGCAGGAGTGGACACCCTGTTGCTCGGGCACTTTTCGAGTCGTTATCGTTCTCTTAAAGGTCTACTGGATGAAGCGTTTGAAGTTTTTGAGTCGGTCCAATTGGCGGAAGAGAAGACTTGTTATGATGTTCAGTCATTTTGTCGAATTTGATGCAATTTCATTATTTGGAATGGTTCTACATAGCTATCTTTGCTGAGCATGACCGCACCTACTTCCATTATTATTGCTGATAGCAGTCCTCTCTTTCGATTTGGACTCAAAACGATCTTGGAAAAGGATCCGAGATATGTTGTGCTTGCTGAGGCTGAATCACAAGTAGAGCTACTTGAGGTCCTAGATTCCAATAAGCCGGACTTGCTCATAATGGATTGTTTAGCAACTGGGTTTTCGATTGATACCGTGGTTGAATGTGCCAAAGCCCATCGCAAAGCAAAGATGATTGCGATCACAGCTTCACAAAATGGATTAACCATTGTCAATTGCCTCAGAGCGGGCATAACCAGTTACATTAAGAAAGATTGTAGCATGTCTGAAGTGCTCGAGGCCATCGAAGTCACAGGTGAGGGCGGCACTTTTTTCTGTGGTCAAATTCTGGATGCGATTCGACGGGAAAGCATCGATGTGAGCGATTTGGATTTAATCGATCTTTCATGCGAACCTGTTGTTTTAACGCAACGTGAGATCGAGGTGCTTGTGCTGATTTCAGAAGGCATGACCAATGTTCAAATCGCTGAGAAATTTTTCTTGAGCAGTCATACGGTGAACACACATCGGAAGAACATCATGCAGAAGTTGGGAGTCAACAATACGGCCTCAATGGTCATGTATGCTGTGAAGTCTGGATTTGTGAGTCCCAATAAGTTTTTATTTCAGCAATCAAGCTGATGTGGACTCTTATGACTTGGATTCTTTCACATCCATTGGTTTGCTGAATTTGGACATTGAGCCTTATTCCGCGACCTTTGCGGCAATCTTAATGAGAGATTGAACTATGATTGAAACTTCCCCATCCTTCGATATTTTTATTACCGAGACTAGCCGATTAGATCAGGTAGATTTCGATCATCTTGAATTTGGACGCGTCTTTTCAGACCACATGTTCCTGATGGAATATGAGGACGGAGAGTGGCAGAGGGGAAGAATAGAGCCTTACGGTCCATTTACCATGAGTCCGGCCTCGATGGTCTTCCATTATGGGCAAGCTATATTCGAGGGAATGAAGGCTTACCGTCAAGGGAACGGAGAAGTTTCCTTATTTCGTCCAGGCATGAACATTGCCCGATTCAATAAGTCAGCGGTCCGAATGTGCATGCCGGAAGTGCCGGAAGACCTGTTCATGGAAGCGTTGGCTGCTCTCGTTAAATTGGATTCCAATTGGGTTCCCGGTGGGAGTGAAGCTGCGTTATACATCCGACCGTTTATGATTGCAACGGACGCTTACGTTGGTGTGCAGGCGAGTAAGAAATATGCTTTTAGTATTTTCACATGTCCCGTGAATGCTTATTACAAGGGTCCAGTGCGCGTAAAGGTGGAGACATCCTTCACAAGAGCGACTCCGGGAGGCACTGGTTTCGCTAAAGCCGCAGGTAATTATGCGGGCTCCTTGTACCCCTCTATGCAGGCCCGAGAAGAAGGGTATGATCAGTTAATTTGGACGGATGCCATGGAACATAAGTACATTGAAGAGTGTGGAACAATGAATGCCATGTTCGTTTTGAATGGCACCATCATTTCACCTGAAACAAGCGATACTGTGCTTGATGGAGTAACAAGAAATTCTGTACTAACGCTAGCAAAGGATTTAGGCATTCCAGTAGAAATTAGAAAATTTTCAATAACTGAATTGCAAGAAGGATTGGAAAGTGGGGCATTAACGGAAGCCTTTGGCGCTGGAACAGCCGCAACGATCAAGCCCATGTCAGAAATTGGCGTCAATGGCAAGCGATATCCTTTAAGCGATTCAGATGGCTGGCAAATTGTTCCGTGGTTGTTGAGAGAACTCGATGGCAACCGTCGCGGTGAAATCACGGATCGTTTCGATTGGAATATTCCAGTTTAATGCGCTTTTATTGAATTTTCAAACGCACCAAGTTTTAGTTCAGATAGGCTTCTCCTTGCAGAAGTTGGCAATCTTGTTTGTTGTTTTTGTTTCAGGAATTGGTGCCTTAAAAGCCCAGGCTCAGCATCTTTCAGTAGGGGTAGGAGCCACTCCCATGGCTCTTTCAGGGGACTACAGAGCTCTTGGATGGAATCCAGCGCACTTGACCTTTTCCCCTATGAACTCTGCTTGGAAATCGGCTATATGTGGACTCGAAGGCGCTATTTCTGTAAACTCAACCGTTTTGGAAAGGGAGGACCTTTGGGATGACCTACTCAATCGCGGTATGAGCAATGAATCTTGGACAGGCCTGACTCCAGGAGAATGGGTCAATCGTTTGGCCAATGAAGAAATCCGGGTTGATTTCAATTTGATGACAACCGGTACAGCCAAGCATTGGAAATCTTGGGCAGGCGCATATGCCTCCCGAAACGTGTTTTTTGCAGAGTCGTACTTAAATCCTTCTGTGACTTCTCTGCTTGTTGAAGGGGGGGCTTCTAGTCTTTTCGAGTTCACCATTATTGGCACGGACACACTGCTCAACCAAGGCGGTTGGAGTGTCGAGGACTTAGGCAATGTAATCGGTGGTCTCAATTCCAACGGTCAAACTTTATTGTCCACGATTTTTCAAGATTCAAAATTGGGGATGTCCTGGCACAGAACACATGAATTGGGTGTTTCCAAGCAATGGAATACTGCACGTGGATGGTCGATACATACGGGAGCAGGCGGGCGTTTTCTTTTAGGAAATGGATACTTTAACCTGACGCAAACGAATGGACAGCTCGACGCTTTTGGTGCATTTTCGAATGGATTTAAAATCGAACAATTGGATTCCTTGAATTTCAATAATCCGACGATCAGTCAAATTCGGAATTGGGGGCCGGTTGGTCAAGGCTGGGGTGCAGATTTAGGATTGGTCATCGCTTTTTCAGACAAGGTTTGGGCAAGTGCGTCGATTACAGATTTGGGCTGGATGGAATGGCGGGGAGAGCGTTATAGTTTTGATGACGCACTAACAAACGCCTGGGAATTGGGCACTTCAAATCCCAATGAGTGGATTGACATGATGCAGTTAGCCATGAATCCCGGAACATGGTTTTCAAATGGTGTTTCGGAAACACGACGGATTAACAATGGTGTTGGGTTCCATGTTGGAGGAGGTCTTCGTATCGGGCAGGAGTTGACATTGGCCGGGGACGCTTCTTTTGATAACCCTGAATTGATTGGCAATTCAGGGACTAGATTCGGATTGAGTTGCGTGTTTAGGCCCTTGAAATGGTTGAAGTTTGAATCTGGAATACGGAAGGTTGGCAGTGAAACAATTCGAGTGCCTGCCGGTTTTGTATTGAATACAGGCCACCGTGGCTTTGAGATTGGTTTACAAGCTTCGGATATTATCGGAATATGGAGAAAAACACAATCAGAACTGGGAGCGCGATTTTGCTTCTTTCGCTGGGTCTGGTAGCCCATGGAGCAAGCATGTTGAATTCCGAAAAAACGTATACGACTCCCATGTCAGAGAAATTGATCACGTTAGGCGCAGGTTGTTTTTGGTGTGTTGAAGCCGTTTTTTCTAATTTGAACGGCGTAATATCCGTGAGCTCAGGCTACATGGGCGGACACATTAAGAACCCAGCTTATCGTGAAGTATGCTCGGGTAGGACTGGCCATGCTGAGGTCGTCCAAGTATCATTTGACCCTGAAATCATAGACCTCGCAATGATTTTAGAAGTGTTCTTCGCGACTCACGATCCTACGACACTGAATCGCCAAGGTGCTGACGTTGGCTCGCAATACCGTTCGGCGATTTATTACCATGAAGAAGACCAACGCCTTTCTATTGATCAGGCGTTGATAAAGGCTTCTGACGAATGGTCCAATCCAATTGTGACAGAGATCGCCCCAGCAACCTCTTATTACGTAGCAGAAGACTACCACCAAAGTTATTTTGAATTGCACGGTGACGCTCCTTATTGCGGTGCTGTCATTGCACCCAAAATGAAGAAGTTTCAGCAGAAGTACAATTTTCTAATGAAGCAATGACCCGCATCGCTGTTTCGTTGCTCCTTTAATTCCCAGCCTCAGCTTTTGCAATCTCTAGATCTAAAAGAGCCTCAATTTCTTTAAGCGATTGTTTTGAGATCTTATTGTCTAATCTCGCCTGCTTTTTCATGTGGCGATACATGCTGGACTTCTTGATTTCAAAAGCAACGTACACGGTATATGAGCCAGCGTCATTCAGGTATTTTTCAGAGCCCAAATTCCTCAAATCAGTGAGCTGTGTCCTTGTGATTTCTCGAGCGAGAGTTTCAAATCGCGTCATGGCTTCGTCCACATATTCGCCTGAGACATTTCGTTGGTAATCATCTGTAACCACTTCAAAATGTGTCTGAACTTGTTGTGCAATGGATTGACGGGCTTTTAATTCTGCCTGACTTTGAGCAACACCGTCCATTTTACTTGCCCCCTTTCCGACTCCACGATAGAACCGCTGATTGGACTCATATTTTGATCCGGAAAATGGCTCTTTCACTGTTTTTCCCAATGGATTTTCAGCACATCCAATAAAAAGAAGCAAAGCAGAAGCCCAACCGAAAAGAGAAAGTTTTAGACGCATGGCGCGAGTTGTTAGCGTTTGAAGCAATTTGCATCCAAGATGCGAAAGTCATGCCAAAGTTCTATGTAAATTTGTTTGAATCATTCATGGAATGCATCCATTTCAAATTAAAATCCGGAAAGCAGGCTTTTTGACTCTTTCGATATGTTTGTTTTCGATGATGCCTCTTGGTGAATATGGATTCAAGCTACAGGACGATCAGATCAATCACCGGGGAACATTCGCTCAAACCATGGAGAAAAAGCCGGAGTACATTTTACATGATGCCTCGTCCCGAGGACATGCCGATCATGGCTGGTTGAATACCTACCATTCATTTAGCTTCGCACAATGGCATGACCCAATGAGGATGCACTTCGGTGCGTTGCGGGTATTGAACGATGACTTTGTATCTGCTGGAAATGGATTTGGGAAGCACCCCCATGACAACATGGAAATCATCAGCATTCCATTGGAAGGGAGTCTAAGACATGAGGACAGCATGGGGACTGCGGCGGTTATCGCCAAAGGAGATGTGCAGATTATGACAGCTGGAACCGGCATTCTTCATTCAGAAAAAAACAACAGTTCCATTGACCCTGTTCGATTTTTGCAAATCTGGGTGTTTCCCAACGAAAAAGACTTAACTCCACGGTATGAGCAACAAACCTTCAAGCCAGAGGCTGAGCACAATGACTTTCTTTGTGTTGTCAGTCCCACAGGGGAAGAAGGCATACGAATTCATCAAGATGCCTGGTTTCATTTAGGTACATGGGACAAGGGCTACAATCAAACGTATGAGATTAAACGCTCAGGTCAAGGCGTTTATGTGTTTGTCCTTGAAGGGAGTATTGAAATAGATGGTCATTCGTTAAATCGGCGTGATGCCATGGGCATATCAGGAGCTGAAATGGTGAACGTATCGGCTACATCAGATTCGCGGTTCTTACTCATGGACATCCCCATGGAATGGTAGAATGCGCATGAATTTGATCCCTCAAAAAATAAAAAAAAGGGTTGCCCATTATGTGTTGCAATTCAGTCCAAAGGTGGAACGATTGCGCCGAGGGTCTTCCCTCCGTCAGATGCAGTCTATGGTCATTCTTTACACGGATACGGACGAGGCGAAATACAAGCTGGTCCGTGACATAGCCACGTACATCAAAAAAGAATTCGGTGTGAAACGTGTGATGCGGGTTGCATTTATAGACGAAGAAAGCAAATTCATTCCTGCTTGGCACCTCAGGAAACTGGAAGCAGATTACTTCTGTAAATCTGATTTGAACTGGTTTGGAAGACCTGTGAGCAATGTCGAGCCTCTGTTACACGAGCCATTTGATGTCTTGATTCATTTTGACCCGGATGAATCGGTCGCACTTGATTTTTTCGTCATGGCTTCAAAGGCAAAGATGAAAGTGAGCAACCATTCTAAATTGCGCAAGAAAGATTATGACATTCTATTGCCGCCCACCCAAGGTGATAATTGGAGACAGCGCAATCACCGAATCATTCAGTTCTTAGCCGAATCTCCACTTTCATGAACACAGAATTGAATTCCATCTTGTGTGGCCAAGGCGTTTCGCTTGTGACGCCATTTAACTCCGCGGGAGAAGTGGATTTCCCTTCGTTGGAAAAACTCGTCAATCGATGCATCTCCGGTGACGCTGATTACCTCCTAACTTTGGGACCTTCTTCGGAATGTTCGCTTTTGAACATTGAAGAACAAAACCGCATCCTTGAATTTGTGGTTGAAATCAACAATGGGGTCAAGCCCCTCATTGCTGGAATTTCGAGTTCTGACACGCGGTCAGCTGTTCAGCGAATTGCCACCATGTCCATGACGCATGTTTCGGGCGTGTTCTGTGCGGCATCAAATCCTGTTGCGTCTTCTCAATCTGGACACATAGGGCATTTCCGTTCGATCGCAGAAGCTTCTTCCTTGCCTATTCTGATTCAAAATTCAGCTGAGTCATTGGCCAATTCCATGTCGGTTGAAACGATATTGACATTGGCTAGAGAACCCAAGATTGTTGGATTGGTTGAATGTTCTGGTAACGTGGCACTCAATGGAGCTCTATTGCGCAGTCGTCCCAAGGGTTTTTCCATTCTTTCAGGAAGAGATGTTATGACATTGCCTTTGCTTGCATTGGGAGTAGATGGAGCGATCACGAGTTTGGGCAATGCGTTTGGCAAATCATTGGGCGCTATGACGCACCAGATGCTTTTCGGCTCTGTCAATGAAGCGCGCGAGGTCCATCATACATTCGCGCCTCTCATGCACATTCTTGAAATGGAGGGCGCACCCACGGGCATCAAAACTGTGTTAGCGCATTTAGGGCTTTGCGATTCGCGTGTTCGCCTTCCGAATACGCCAGTTTCGGAAAGCACAAAAATGGCGCTTTACAGAGCGATCGCTGATCTCCCTCAAGAAGCGCTCAATAGGCAAGAAATAGTAGCTTAGTCTGATTAAGAAGCTTCAACGGTCAAACGTCCCATCACAGTTTCTGCTTTTTGCAAGATGGCTTCAGCATTGAGGCCGTACTTGGCCATTAATTGGGCGGGTGTTCCACTTTCTCCGAACGAGTCATTGACGGCCACTTGCTCCATGGGCACTGGGTGATGCGATGCGAGAAGTTGAGCGACCTGAGAGCCTAGACCACCAATTCGCTGGTGCTCCTCAGCAGTCACGATACAGCCGGTGCGTTTGACAGAATCTAACAACGTTTTTCCATCAAGCGGTTTAACGGTATGCACGTTGATCACTTCAGCTTTGATTCCACGAGCTTCCAAAGTAAGGGCCGCCTCCATCGCTTCCCAAACGAGATGGCCCGTTGCTGCAATGGTGACGTCATTGCCTTCGGTTAATGTCTGAGCCTTTCCGATTTCAAAGGGGCTGTCTGGGCGTAAGAACATGGGGACTGCAGGCCTTCCAAATCGAAGGTAAACGGGGCCATGAAAATCCGCAATCGCTTCTGTAGCCATTTTCGTTTGAGAATAATCTGCTGGACAGATGACGGTCATATTGGGCAACATCGCCATCATCCCCATGTCCTCAAGTATTTGATGCGTAGCGCCATCCTCACCCAGTGTCAACCCTGCGTGCGACGCGCAAATTTTGACGTTCTTCTCTGAATACGCTATGGATTGACGGATTTGGTCGTAAACCCTTCCTGTAGAGAAGTTGGCAAACGTGCCTGTAAACGGAATCTTGCCTCCGATCGTCATTCCCGCAGCCAATCCCATCATGTTCGCTTCAGCGATTCCCACCTGAAAAAAGCGCTCAGGAAAAGCCTTTTGAAAATCCCCCATTTTTAATGAGCCCGTCAGGTCAGCGCACAAGGCCACTACATTTTTATTGTGCTTCCCTGCTTCAAGAAGTCCGGCTCCGAAGCCGCTGCGGGTATCCTTTTTTTCACTCGGTTCGGTGGTAAGGATGTATCGTGAATTAACCATGAATGGATAGATGGTGGGTTTTTCTCGAAATAATCGAGAATTTCTTTTGAACTGAATAGTCGGACGATTGAGCCGATCGCGCACGAAATAACAACGTGTAATTTCCTGGTTGTAACAAAAGCCGCGCAGAAGGGTTTCCAATATCGAATTTGTAGACGACTACACCTTCTTCCGAGAGAATGGTTCCATAACCCGATGTTGTTGCATCCAGTTGCAAGTATCCCGGCTGTGAAATAATGACTGGAGCGATTTGATCTTTCCGAACGACAACTTCTCGAATCCAGGTAGGGGGGGCCGTAGGAAAATACACGTCATACGTTCCTGATAAGAATTTGACCGCCTTATTCAATTCAAAAGAATGAACAGGTTGCTTGGATTTCGAATCCGTAACCAACACCAGCATGTCGCCATATTCATTGCTTTCACCACGGGAAAACTCAGCCCGCAAAGAGCCTTGCTCAACGTTTTCGAATTCAATGACATTGTGATTCCTGGCATTGAATCGAATCGAGTCCCGGAATAACGGTGGGAGTGTATGGACCGTAATGTTGTATGACGGCACGGGATCAATGTGCAAGGTGTCTGGAACGAAGTTTTGATTCAACGTGTGAATGAATTGCTGCAATGCCTGTCCGGAGTGACGGTCTCGGAGCGTGACCGCAACATTGGTCTCATGCATTCCATCTCGAGTCAACAAGTCAATTTCGTAAGTGGTATCGTGCATAGCTTGTTCAATGACGATGTCAAGCACTTCGCGAAAAGTTTCGGCATCAGTGGCGTCGAAGAAATTCCCAACACACCGGAAGGTTTCTTTGAATTGCTCTTCAAGTCCAATGCCGATGATAAACGGCTTGACGATGATTCCACGTTCTTGAAGCATTTGAGAAACAGCACAAGGGTCTTCGTCACACGCTTCAATGCCATCGGTTATAAGCACAATGACTTTCCTGCCATCACCCGGAGGAAAGTCCTCAGCAGCGCGTTCCAACGATCGCGCAATGGGAGTCGTGCCTCTTGCCTGAATGCGCGACAAAGCCCGCTTTACCACTAAGTTATTGCCCGTAGAAAATGGAACAACCAATTCGGTATCATCACAGTCTTGTTTGCCGGGAATAAACTTGGTTTGGTGTCCATAAACACGCAGCCCCAGTTGCAATCCAGGAATTCCATACAGCTCATTGAGCGATTCTGACAAAAGTTGGGTTGCAACCGTGATTTTACGATTGCCTTCCCAAAATGCATTCATGCTATTCGACGCATCAAAGACAAATAGAATTTGTGTGTCATCAACCAACTCCTCCTGAGCAAGAGGAACAATTGGAGCTAACAGCCCAACCAAGGTCATTGTCAGAAAACAATGCACCTTAAAAGGATTTACTGAAAACACCTTCTCTTGAATCATGTGCGGGATGAACGTCTCAATAGTCGCCCAATGTTTGATCTAACTGGCTGAGGGCAGCTTCCAATTGATCGTCATTCGGCGCAATGCCATGCCACTTATGTGTGCCTTCCATAAAGTCGACGCCCTTGCCCATGCTTGTTTTCATCAAAACGACCGTCGGTTTCCCACTTCCTCGATTGGAAAGTCCAGAGGCGACAGCCTCTCGAAGAGAATCCATGTCATGCCCATCACATTGCAAAACATTCCATCCGAAGGCACTCCATTTGCTGAACAAGTCGCCAAGACTCATCACATCTTCTGTGGACCCATCAATTTGCTGTCCATTGCAGTCAATAAAACTGATGATATTGTCAATCTTTCTATGGGCTGCATACATGGCCGCTTCCCAGATCTGTCCCTCCTGCAATTCGCCATCTCCATGCAACGTGTAGACGGTGCACGAATCGTCATTGAGCAATTTGGTCTCCGCTGCGCCTAAAGCAACACTCAAGCCTTGCCCCAAAGAGCCCGATGCTATGCGAATGCCTGGCAAACCTTCCTCTGTCGCTGGATGCCCCTGCAACCGCGAATTGAGCTTCCGAAAAGTCGCTAATTCTGCTACTGGAAAAAACCCTCTTCGCGCCAGAACACTATACCACACAGGGCTGATGTGGCCATTGGAAAGAAAGAAAAGGTCTTCATCCTTGCCGTCCATCAGGAAGTTCTCTGCATTGAGCTGCATGACTTCAAAATAAAGGAGCGACAACAAATCCGCACAGCCCAAACTCCCTCCAGGGTGTCCGGATGAAGCGCCGTGAACCATGCGCACAATGTCCCGGCGAACTTGGGACGCAATAGCAGTCATATCAGAAGGAATCATACGTGTCATTTTGTTATCCTAACGCGATGCGAATCTACCTCGCTATGTATCGGAACGATGGATATTGTGAACAAAGTGTTTGAAAGCAAAATTGTTCTGTGAGGCTTACCTTCGCGCACGACTAAAAAATAGATTTACATGGCACTCAAATGTGGTATTGTCGGATTGCCCAACGTTGGCAAATCGACTCTTTTCAATTGCCTTTCAAATGCAAAGGCACAAAGTGCCAACTTTCCTTTTTGCACCATTGAGCCCAATGTGGGAGTGATCACGGTTCCAGACCCTCGATTGGAAGCACTCACCAACATCGTCAAGCCTCAAAATGTCGTGCCTACGACTGTGGAGATCGTTGACATTGCTGGCTTGGTCAAGGGGGCTAGCAAAGGGGAGGGCTTAGGCAATAAGTTTCTAGGAAACATTCGAGAAACTGACGCCATACTCCATGTATTGCGTTGTTTCGATGACGGAAATGTTGTCCACGTAGATGGCAGTGTTGATCCCATTCGCGACAAAGAGGTCATTGATATGGAGCTTCAACTCAAAGACTTGGAAACGGTAGAAAGTCGTGCTCTCAAGATCAAGAAGGTAGCTGCCACAGGTGATAAGGACGCATCTAAAGCCTATGGGTTCTATGAGAAAGTTCAAGGTGTTTTGTCCGAAGGAAAGTCAGCACGAGCAATGACTTTAGAAGAACATGAAGAGCCTCTCATGAAGGATTTGCAGCTCTTAACGGCGAAGCCTGTTCTTTATGTCTGCAATGTTGAGGAAAGCGCTGTAGTGAATGGTAATAACCACGTGGAACGCGTCAAAGTCGTTGCGGAAGCTGAAGGTGCAACAGTCATGATTATCGGAGCAGCCATAGAAGCGGATATTGCTGAATTGGAGGACCCTGAAGAAAGAGCGCTGTTTTTGGAAGATATTGGATTGAGTGAGCCTGGAGTTGCCCAACTCATTCAGAAGGCCTACCAACTGCTTCAATTGCAAACCTATTTCACTGCTGGAGAAAAGGAGGTGAGGGCTTGGACATTCCCAATGGGCGCCACAGCGCCGCAAGCTGCCGGAGTCATACACACGGACTTTCAAAAAGGATTTATCCGTGCTGAAGTCATGGCGTACGATGATTTTGTCTCCATGGGATCTGAGGCTGCTGTTAAGGAAGCTGGAAAGCTTTCGATTGAGGGCAAGGAATACATTGTCCAAGACGGGGACATCATGCACTTCAGATTCAATGTTTAAGATGCGAATCGCACTGGCTTGCCTATATGCCACAGGGGTCTTGAGCAGTTGCACGTCATCATCTCCTTCGCCAGGAGCTTTATCCCCCGAAGTGTCCTTTGGGTTGCCGGTCGAGATTGAGCAGCGCATGGAGAGGCAAGAATCCGCTTGGAATTCAGGCGATATAGGGGCTTTTATGCAGGAAGCCTACTGGCCTAACGATTCCATGCTTTTCATTGGAAAGCGCGGAATGACATGGGGATATGACGCCACACGCGATAATTACCTCGATAGCTACCCCAATATTGGAGCGATGGGGACCTTGAAGTTTGACAACAAACATTGGAAATCCTTGGGTTCACACCATGGGCTGCTCGTTGGAGAGTGGCTCCTGATCCGTGGTGACTCTCTGGAGGATTTATCCGGGTATTACAGCTTAATTTGGGAGGAAATGAACGGTCGTTGGGTGATTATTGCGGACCATTCTAGTTGAGGAAAACATGAACATCTTAGGCGGAATCATAGCTCTGACGGTGGGTGTTTCTTGGTATGCTCAAGACCGGCTGAAAATTAAGGAGAGTCTGCTGTTAAGGCCTTTCAATGTTCTACAGAAAGGGCAGGCTTATCGCTTGATAACACATGGTTTTGTTCATGGTGATTTCACGCACTTGGCATTCAATATGTTCGTGCTTTGGCAATTTGGATCGATTGTAGAATATCGGATGCAACAGGAGTGGTCAGGGGTTGCGTGGCTTGAAGGCTTTCAGCCTTCGTTTTTCGTCCTGTATTTTGGTGGCGTTCTTGCAGCTTCTTTGCCCGCTTTGTACAAGGAAGGACGCAATCCCCAATACGCTAGTTTGGGCGCAAGTGGAGGTGTAAGTGCCGTCATGATGGCATACATCCTCTTATTTCCCACCCATAAATTGCTCCTGTTCTTTGTCATACCGATGCCCGCTTTTATTGCAGGCATTCTATTCTTCGCTTATGAACGATTCATGAATAAAAAAGGTGGGACTGGAATTGCGCATGACGCACATTTAGTTGGAGCGCTTTATGGCATTGTTTACGTGCTTTTATTGGACCGCTCAACATTGTCTAGACTCTTGGAAGCGTTTTCGATTCTATTTTAAAACGCATCAGCAACTTGCGTAGGAATGATGCGAAAAACATCTTCATCTGGTCTCTTCATGAAATAGCGTTCCCGCGCGAATCGCTCAAGTTTCAAAGGATCTGAAGAGAGATCTTGAAGATTCTTCCGCGTCGACTCGATTTGAGCTTCGAAATGTTGGGCTTCTCGATGGTATGAATTCAATTGACGTTGACTTTTCATTAAAAATATCAGGTCAATGTCGCTGATAAAGCTCACCCAAAGCAATCCAAACAATCCGGTAATGAAATAACGGTTTTGAATGAACAACCAAAAAGAGTTGCTTCGATTAAGCTTCAGAATCATCCTTTGGAGCGTCTTCTACATCAAGGGGGCTTTCCGTTCGTGATTCCACATCTGTTTTCAAGGCTTCTTGAGCGCCCTGAGGCAATTTCAAAAACCCGCCTTTGATCACTTCAATTGACAGTTTTGCGGCTTCTTTCTCATAGGTCGCCATAAGCAAGTCACCTTCATCAATTTTTGCATTGATGATTTCTTCAGCAAATGGATCCTCAAGGTATTTTTGAATTGCACGCTTCAAAGGCCGTGCACCAAACTTCTCATCGTAGCCTTGCTCGACCAAAAAGTCCTTCGCGTCCTCTGTGACTTCAATCCCATAGCCTAGGTCATGAACTCTTTGAATCAAAGAACCCAATTCCAAATCAATGATTTCATGAATGTGGTCTCGCGTCAAGCTCTTGAATAAAACGACATCATCAATTCGATTGAGGAATTCTGGGCTGAAGGCACGCTTGAGCGCAGTTTGAATGACAGAGTCTCGGTTCGCATGTTCGTTTTCTACACGTGAATTGGTTCCAAAACCAACACCCGTGCCGAATTCTGCAAGCTGTCGTGCACCGATGTTTGACGTCATGATAATGATGGTGTTCCGGAAGTCTATTTTCCTTCCTAAACTGTCCGTCATTTGTCCATCATCGAGCGCCTGCAACAACAAGTTGAATACATCTGGATGGGCTTTTTCAATTTCATCCAACAACACGATGGAGTAGGGGTGTCGCCTTACTTTCTCAGTTAATTGACCGCCCTCTTCATAGCCAACATATCCCGGAGGCGCTCCAACGAGTCTGGATATAGAGAATTTCTCCATGTATTCCGACATATCAATGCGGATCAACGATTCTTCTGAATCGAACATGAACTTGGACAAAACTTTGGCTAGTTGTGTTTTTCCAACTCCCGTAGGCCCAAGGAATATAAACGATCCAATGGGCTTGTTGGGGTCTTTTAAGCCCGCTCTGTTCCGCTTGATCGCTCGAGAGACTCGTAGAATGGCATCTTCTTGCCCTACGACCTTCCCTTGCAAATCATCTGTCATGCGCGCTAGACGTCCTGATTCCTTTTCTGCTATTCGCTGCACCGGGATTCCCGTCATCATGCCGACAACGTCTCCAACATGGTCAACGGTCACTGTGACTCGTTTGTTTTTGCTATCCTCCTCCCACTGATTCTTAGCCTTTTCGAGTGCTTCATTCAACGTCCGTTCAGTATCCCGTAAACGGGCAGCTTCTTCGTAACGTTGACTCCGCACAACCCGGACCTTTTCCTCCTTGATGGCTTCTATTTCAGCTTCAATCTTCAAGATCTCCTCGGGTACATGGATGTTGTTCAGATGCACTCTTGACCCGACTTCATCCATGGCGTCAATCGCTTTGTCTGGCAAATGCCGATCTGTGATATACCGTGCGGTAAGATTCACACAAGCTAAAATGGCTTCATCCGTGTAGGTTACACTGTGGTGTTCCTCGTATTTATCTTTAATGTTATTTAAAATCTGAACCGTTTCATCAATCGTAGTCGGTTCAACCAAGACTTTTTGAAAACGGCGTTCCAAAGCACCATCCTTTTCGATGTGCTGACGGTATTCATCCAACGTAGTGGCACCGATGCATTGGATTTCTCCTCGAGCCAATGCAGGTTTGAACATGTTGGACGCGTCCAATGAGCCACTTGCTCCACCGGCTCCAACAATGGTGTGAATCTCATCAATAAAGAGAATGACATCCGGAGATTTCTCCAACTCGTTCATGACCGCCTTCATGCGCTCCTCGAATTGCCCCCGGTATTTGGTGCCGGCGACCAAGGATGCTATATCAAGGGTCACAATCCGTTTGTTGAATAAAACTCGGCTTACTTTCTTTTCAATAATGCGCAAGGCCAATCCCTCGGCAATGGCACTTTTACCAACACCAGGCTCTCCGATTAGAATCGGATTGTTTTTCTTTCGACGAGATAAAATCTGTGAAACCCGTTCGATTTCCTTTTGGCGACCTACAATCGCATCCAGTCGACCGTCCTCTGCAATTTTCGTCAAATCTCGACCGAAATTATCGAGCACAGGGGTTTTGCTTTTCGGATCAGCTTTTCTTGCGGATCCTCCTCCCATACCTTCCGATGACATTTCGCTTGGACCTTCATCTGAGAATTCTGGCCCTTCAGATCTTGGCGATAGAGGAGCGCCTCCTTCTTCTTGGATGATGCTCTCATATTCTTCCTTGGCCACATCGTAGTCGATGTTGAATGCGCTGAGCGTTTTGGTGGCTACGTTGTCCTCATCCTTCAGGATGCTCAACAGCAAGTGTTCCGTACCAATCAAACTTGATTTGAAAATCTTGGCTTCGAGGTAGGTGATCTTAAGAATCTTCTCCGCTTGTTTGATGAGCGGAATGTTGCCGGCTCCTATTGACTTGCCTGCAGTCGGTCGAATGCTGCTCTCCACCACTTTACGTAGTTTTTGCAAATCAACATTCAGGCCTTCCAAAATCCGGACAGCTGTGCCCTCACCTTCTCGTATTATGCCTAAAAGCAAATGCTCAACACCGATGTAATTGTGTCCTAAACGCAACGCTTCTTCGCGGCTATACGTAATAACATCCTTGACTCTAGGGGAAAATTTCGCGTCCATGTGCTTCTAATTCAGGGGGCATTCAAAATTCGTATCCATCACGACTAAATATAAAAGTGGCTTCAAAAATGACGCCGCTTATATCCAATCTCTGTCGACTCCGATAAAACTACAACCGGACCTGCGCAAACATCTTGCCAACCTGAGGGTTTATCCACATCCCATTGGGGAGATTTGTGAGTAATTGGACCGCGGTCTGCAGCATGCTCAAGTTGTAACGACGTATTTTCGTTGACGACTTAAACATCATGTTCTATGGTGTTTGTAACAAGCTGACACGATGGCAGAAGGAGAGAAGATTGTACAGATCAATATAGCTGACGAAATGAAATCAGCCTACATCGATTACTCGATGTCGGTCATTGTATCCCGAGCACTTCCAGATGCACGCGATGGGCTAAAACCTGTGCACAGACGTGTCCTTTATGGAATGCTTGATTTGGGTGTTTTATCCAATCGGGCTTACAAGAAAAGCGCTAGAATTGTAGGGGAGGTTTTGGGTAAATACCACCCACATGGTGACACATCTGTCTATGACACCATGGTTCGAATGGCTCAACATTGGTCATTGCGCTACCCCATGGTGGATGGTCAAGGAAACTTCGGTTCGATCGACGGCGACAACCCAGCTGCCATGCGTTACACCGAAGCGCGATTGCGCAAGGTTGCAGAAGAGATGCTGGGGGATTTGGAAAAAGAAACCGTTGATTTTCGCCCCAATTTCGATGAGAGTTTGCAGGAGCCTACAGTGCTTCCTGCCAAACTTCCAGCCCTCTTGGTCAATGGTGCTTCAGG
This sequence comes from uncultured Flavobacteriales bacterium, assembly GCA_937881575.1. Classification (GTDB taxonomy): domain Bacteria; phylum Bacteroidota; class Bacteroidia; order Flavobacteriales_D; family Sanyastnellaceae; genus UA16. The sequence goes on from CALGEI010000162.1 coordinate 20,150, forward strand.
CATTGCAGTTGGAATGGCAACCAACATGCCACCGCACAATTTATCCGAAGTGATCGATGGTACCATTGCCTACATCCAAGACAATGACATTACAATTGACGGACTCATGGAGTACGTCAAAGCTCCTGACTTTCCTACCGGAGGGATCATTCATGGTGTGGAAGGTGTTCATGACGCTTTTCAAACGGGTCGCGGGAAGATTGTCGTTCGCGGAAAGGCGCGCATAGAAGAGACGAAGTCAGGCCGAGAAGTGATCATTGTGGAGGAGATCCCTTACATGGTTAACAAAGCGGAAATGGTGCGAAAGACCGCTGAATTGGTCAATGAAAAGAGAATTGAAGGCATCTCTGAAATACGCGATGAATCAGACAGAAAAGGCATGCGTGTGGTCTATGAGATCAAGCGAGATGCCATGGCAACGGTCGTTTTGAACAAACTGTTCAAATACACAGCCCTTCAAAGCTCCTTCTCTGTCAATAACATTTGTTTGGTGCACGGTCGGCCACAGTTATTGAATTTAAAAGGGTTGATTTCAAATTTTGTTGAGCATCGCCACGATGTGGTTACGCGACGAACACAATTTGAACTGCGCAAGGCGCAAGAGCGCGCTCACATTCTTCAAGGACTGATCATTGCCCTTGAAAACCTGGATGAAGTCATCAAGTTGATCCGAGCAAGTGCCAATCCAGAGGAGGCAAGGAACGGGCTTATGCAGCGTTTTGAGTTGTCTGAACTTCAAGCACGGGCTATTCTCGACATGCGACTTCAGAAACTCACCGGATTGGAGCGTGATAAATTGCGCGCCGAATTTGATGAGTTGATGGCAACAATTGCAGAGCTCGAGGACATTTTGGCACGGGTAGAGCGCCGAATGGAGATCATCACGGCCGAGTTGGTGGATATCAAGGAACGTTTTGGTGACGAACGAAGAAGCGTCATTGAATTCAGCAGTGCTGACGTGAGCATGGAAGATTTGATTGCCGATGAACAAGTCGTCATCAGTATCAGCCATGCCGGTTATATCAAGCGAACACGACTCTCAGATTACCGCTCTCAGAGTAGAGGAGGAGTGGGTTCTAAAGGAGCGACAACCCGTGATGCGGATTTTGTAGAACACATCTTTACAGCGACCAATCACAATTGGCTTTTGATATTCACGGCCAAAGGCAAGTGCTTTTGGATGAGAATCTATGAGGTTCCTGAAGGATCCAAGGTCTCAAAAGGTCGAGCCATCCAAAATTTGATTCACATAGAATCCGATGATAAGGTCTTGGCTTACATCCCGGTGATGGACTTGAAAGATCCTGAATATGTCAAGGACAACTTTGTCGTTTTGGCGACCCGTCAAGGATTGATCAAAAAGACCAATTTAGAAGCTTATTCCCGTCCACGAACCAATGGAATCAACGCGGTGACCATTCGTGAAGGGGATGAATTGCTGACGGCTCGTTTGACCAACGGTGAAAACGAAATCATCATTGGATTGAAGTCAGGTAAAGCCATTCGATTCAACGAAGAAAAAGTTCGTGCCGTAGGCCGAACGGCGATGGGAGTGAAGGGAGTAACATTGGGCGGGCCTGACGATGAAGTGATAGGGATGGTTTGTGTTCGGAGTGTTGATTCAGACATCTTGGTTGTTTCATCCAAAGGGTATGGCAAACGATCCGCTGTTGAGGATTATCGCATCACCAATCGAGGAGGGAAGGGCGTTAAGACGATCAGTGTTACGGAAAAAACAGGAGAGCTTATTAGCATCTTGAATGTCACGGACGAAGAGGACTTGATGATCATCAACAAGTCCGGCATCACCATTCGCACAGGCGTGGAGGAGTTGCGTGTGATGGGAAGAGCCACACAAGGAGTCAGGCTCATCTCCCTCAGAGGCAATGATCAAATCGCATCCGTTTGTCGCGTTCCAAAGAGCGATGAGGAAGAGCTGATCGACGGCGAAGAGTCCACAGATGACAACGCGACTACCCCCCCAACGTCTCCAGAAACAACAGAAGAATAAATCAACTTTGGCATTGTTTTGGATTTAGAACATCAAAACATCCCAAAGGCCTGCAAGCAAAATCATTCGATTCATGAAAAACGCAATCACTTTTCTATTTCTGCTTACTGCCGGCGCTGCGTTCGGTCAAAAGCAAGTAGTATCGGCATTCAATGCCAACAAATCTGGAGACTTTAGTTCAGCCGCCGCTTACATCGATGAGGCCATCACGATTGAAAAAGCTGCTGTCAAGGACAAAACTTGGCGTTATCGAGGGGAAATTTATCTTAACATCGCACAAGACAGTGCTCTTTCTCCAGCCTATCCCCAGGCCCTATGGATTGCCCGAGATTCTTACAAAAAGGCGCAAGAACTTGACGTCAAAGAATCCTACAAAAGGGAAATCATCATTGGCCTTGGACTGGTCCAGACAACATCGGGCAATCAAGGAATATCAGATTACTCCAATGAAAATTATGGACCAGCAGCTCGGAAATTTGACTTGAGCGCCGAGGTTGCAGGGATGTTTGATGTTTTGGACACGATGGCCATCTTCAACGCTGCGCTTTGCTACGAAAAGTCCAATGAAATCGACGCAGCGGTTGCACGATACAAGACATGTGGCGCCAGTGGCTATCAAGTGCCCAATGTTTATTTGTTCGCGGCTAACATTCTGCGCCAGAATAACCGAACTGAAGACGCATTGAAGGAACTTCAATCAGCTAGAGTCCAGTTCCCTCGCGAACAGAGCTTGATCATTGAAGAACTCAACATTTACTTGGAGGCACAAGATTATGCCCGTGCGGAGAACAACTTGAAGTTAGCTGCAGAAGGGGATCCGAACAATGAAATTCTTTGGTTTAGTTTGGGAAGCGTTTATGACAACTTGGATAAGACGGCTGCAGCTGCTGAGGCCTATTTAAAGGCAATTGCCATTAACCCCGAATATTTTGATGCCAACTACAACCTAGGCGCTATGTATTTCAATCAGGCTGTTGAGGGCATCAATGATGCGAATGATATGTGGAAGCCACGGATGACTAAAGCGGAGACTGCTTCCCAAAAAGCCATTGAAGATGCTGCAAAGGAGAAATTCCTTGAAGGCCGTCCGTATCTGGAAGCAGCGCACAAAGCCACCCCGGAAGATGTAGATACCATTCGCTCGTTACGAGATATTTATGCCCGTACCGGTCAGGATGATCTCATGTTGAAAATGAGTGGACTTCTGAAATAACATTCTGTATCTGAGCAATTCAAAGAAAGGAGCTAGGTACTCCTTTTTTTGTTTCTCTGATTGTCATTTAACATAATATTAATTATCATTCACTAGAGGCTTGAAATTTAATGAGTCTGGCCAATTAGCTTAATTTGCGGGAATGCGTTCAATCCCATTTTTCTCTATTCTGCTCTGTTCCGTGCCATTGTACTCACAGACGGCGGTGATTTATGATTTTAATTTCGACGTTTCACCTTCGATCAGACAAGAATTGCCCGCATTGGATTTAATGGGTCAACCCAAAGGTCATTACAACGGAAGCAAGTGGGTGCCAGAAACAACGAGGGAAACATTGGATGCCCGTTACGTCAGCTCCATGTGTCAGACGCTTCAGGCGGCCGTTATCGACGAATTGAAGTTTGATGAAGTCGACATTGCCTACCCTCAAGGTCTGTCAATGCGCGTGCACCCTAGCCGCATGGACGGATTTCCAAAAATGAATTTGAAAAAAGCCTCGAAACAATACAATGTTGATTTTTTCATCTACTGTTCCGTTGTAATCAAAGGTCGAGCAAGCGGAAACTTGGTCGTCATGAACAAACAACGCGAGGCTTCACTTAAATTAAACACTGAAATCGCCGTAACCGTTTACCGTCCTGACGGCAACATTGAAGAGACCAATTCCATTGAAATCAAGGATTTGACGGCACCTTTTGAAGAGCATCATGTTGCGCAATTGGAGGATGAGTTCACGCGTGTCATGGGAGTTTCGTTTTTGAGCCAATCGGACATAGAGCAACTCTTTTTATTCAGTCTTCAGAAATTGATGCGTGAGTAGCTGACCGTGTCCAATTGGCTCCAGATGGTGATCCCTCCTGCCCGTCAATTTGACCCCTTGTCATGAGCTAACATTCCCCTGTTGCGATAATGAATTTGCGCAACGAACTCCGTTGTTCAATTTATAAAGAGTTCGTATCCAATGCCATGACACACCATTCTGTGCGGCCAACAACCTCGCTGTGGATTCGAAACAATATATCTTGCCTGAAGCATAGAGTGAAGGAATATTTTGTCTAAATTTGCAGCCTCTTGGAGGTTTGGCAGAGTTGGTCGATCGCACCGGTCTTGAAAACCGGCGTACCGCAAGGTACCGGGGGTTCGAATCCCTCAGCCTCCGCACAGGTGCACATGGCACAATGAAAAAGCCCAGTTGACTCTGGGCTTTTTTTATTTAGTTGAGTAGAAGGTTTTCTGGGTGTTCATGTGTTTTCCGTTAAATTACCGGTGATACGCATTAAAAGTCCACTCTGTCTCTCCTTCATCTCGCTTATTGCCAATAACATTGTCCTCGATTTCCCCCATAGAAGAAGCTCCGGGAGCTTGGCCTTGGATCGGTCATGCATGGCAATTCAGAAAGGATCCTGTCCAGTTCTTCAAGAAAAACAGTCCGATCATGGGCTCCCTTTACTCCTTTAGAATATTTGGAAGACGAATCCATGTTGTCAATGATCCCGATTTGGTTCAAGAAGTCCTCGTTGGAAACATGCCGGCCTACTCTAGACGAAAGACGTACACGTTTCTGCGAGAATTACTTGGTGAAGGCCTAATTACATCGGAAGGTGACCATTGGAGGAAAAACCGCCGGACTCTGCAGCCGGGATTCAAGCGAGAGCAATTGACTGGCCTGCTTGAGGGAATCCAATCCACAGCACAAGAATGGATCAATACGAAGCTTGAATCCGCCCCTCTTTCATTGGATCTGCATGTGGAAATGAGTCAATTGACTTTGCGCATTTTAACCCGTTCCATCATCGATACCCAGTGGGATGAAGACATGGACTCTTTTCACTTGCATCTATCCGATGCTTGGGACCACTTGTCCGCTCAGCGCTTCCAATCTGGCCAATCCTTCAAGTTGAGCAACCGCAAGAGAATAAAAAAGGGACAGAGTGCCATTGAATCGCTCAAAAGAACCGTCGGAAACATCGTGCAGGCCCGAAGAACGTCTTCAAACGAATCTTCTGACTTGTTGGCTATGCTCATGTCTGCTCGAGACGAAGTAACGGGCGAAGGTTTGTCTGACCAGGAATTGATCGACGAAGTGATGACGCTGGTCATTGCCGGGCATGATACCACGGCGAGTGCGTTGACTTGGACGGTCTACTGTTTGACTCAAAACCCACAATGGATTGGTGCGATGCGAGATGAAATCGCTCGCTTACCAGAAGGATTGTGGCGCATGGAGGATCTTCGTCAACTCGACATCACATCGAGGGTCTTGCAAGAAGGCATGCGGCTGTACCCACCTGTTTGGACTTTTGGAAGACGAACCCAATCCGAAACTCAGCTTGGAGGGTTCAGTTTGCCTCCAGACGCTTCTGTTACAATGCCGCTTGTCGCCATACATTGTCTTGCGTCTAGTTGGAGTCACCCCCACGCATTTCATCCGGATCACTTTCTTGCCGATGCCATTCGTGATCGTTCAAAATTCGCCTATTTCCCTTTTGGAGCTGGGCAACGCATGTGCATCGGATCCCATTATGCGATGATGGAAATGCAATGTGTCCTTGCCCATGTGTTGGCTCAACTCGATGTCGAATGGTTAGGACCACGTCATCCCGCTTTGGCTCCGCTGGTTACGCTGTAGCCTAGCGTTCCTTTACCTTGTGTTTTCAAACCTCGAAAGTCGTCATGAATTTCACCATCTCCGACCGCAAACCCATCCCGAAGGCCCGGCAAGCCGTTAAGGATTTCCTTGATTTGGCGCATGGAAAGAACTTTGCGCATGGGATGACTGAAGTGGATGTTACGGATGTGCTCGTAGCCCTGAACAACCGGAAGCAAGCAGGTCTTGATTCCCATTCTCTCGTAGCCCATACCATCTGGGCTTTGGGACGCGCCCTGGCTGAGCACCTCCCCTTGCAAGGCATTCCTTCTGGAAAAGAGTTGGTTGTATTTGAAGATGTCGATGTCGCCACCATGGTAGAAAAAGATCTGCCCGGTGGAGGTTCCGTTCCGTACCCCTACATTCTCCGGGGCGCCCAGCGGAAAACCTACGAAGAGATTGTGGCTGACTTGAGCCTCGCTAAGTCCTATGATTTGGAAGCTGCCAAAAAGGCCAAGCCAACCACCCGTTTGGAAGGATTGCCCCGATCATTGCGCCTTTGGATCATGAAACGTGCATTGAAAGACCCGAATAAATACAAAGCCGCTTTGGGAACGGTCGCTTTGTCTACACTTGGAATGATGATGCGCGAGCGACGCTGGTGGCCCGTGCCCATTGGGCCTCATGCCATTAGCATTGCCACCGGGGCCACATTCCAACGCAATGATGCGGACGGGATCAAGGACATCCTCTGTGTTTCGCTTCGGTTTGATCATGATTTGATGGATGGTGCACCCATCACACGTTTCGGAGCAAGCTTTGTCCAATATTTGGAGCATCATCAGCACTTACTGATGCCATGAAGTCCTTCCTGGTCACATTTCAAAATGTCGTGCGCTGGGGGATCTACCCGCTGGCGATGACGCTGGCAACGGTCTTGTTTTTTCAATTGCAGACGTCCGACGGGAATTTCCTCTTGGCCACCGTCCTGCCCGTATGGGCGTGTTTGGCATTGATCATTTGGGCGGAGTGGTTCATTCCTTTTCAATCAGAATGGAAACCAAAATGGCAGGATTGGAAACTCGATGGCACCTATGTTATCTTCATTCAGACGATTCTGCCTCAAGTACTGACCTGGTTGAGTGCGCTATTTGTTTTGCGATGGTGGTCCGGACTCGATTTACCAATTCACCAATGGTGGCCTCATCACTGGTCCATCGGCTGGCAGGAAATTTCCGTCATTCTCATTTCTGACCTGCTACGGTATGGATTGCATCGCCTCAGCCATACGTGGACACCTTTATGGAAATTGCACGCCGTGCATCATTCTGTGTTGAAAATGTATTGGCTGAATACCGCGCGTTTTCATCCCGTTGAAAAAAGCCTTCAATTCCTCATGGACGTGTTGCCATTCATGTTATTGGGCATCTCCGAAGAGGTCATTGCGTTGCACTTGGTGCTTTATGGTGTCAATGGATTCTTCCAGCATTGCAACGCCGATGTTCGCTTTGGCTGGCTTAACTACATCGTCAGCAGCACAGAATTGCACCGCTGGCACCACTCGCAACACGCGAAAGAATCGAACAACAACTACGGCAACAACGTCATCGTTTGGGACCTGCTGTTTGGTACATTCTACTGGCCCAAAGACCGTTCTGTCACTACATTGGGACTTCAAAACCCGACGTATCCGCAACGGTTTTGGGGTCAAATGAAGGCGCCTGTTCAACAGGATATCGATGTGACATGATGAAAGAACGCATTCAAAACATCCTACTCGGTCTGAAGGTTTCTGTCACTCGATGGAAAACCTACCGCCCGTTCATGGCAGCGACAACAAGCGCTCGGCAGGTCCAGCTGGACTTGTTGCAGGAATTGTTGCAAGCCAATGCGTCTACACGATTTGGTCAAGAACATGGGTTTGCGGGCATCCAGTCTCCTGAAGACTATGCACAGGCCGTATCCATCCAAGGGTACGATTCTTTGCAACCGTATATCGAGGAGCAGAGTCGGGATCCGGAATCTCATGCACTTGTCAGTGAACCATTTTTGTTTCACAATGTCACCAGCGGCACCACGTCACAATCCAAGTTCATCCCGGTAACTTCTCGTGTTTTAAAAGCCTTGCAACGCAGCCAAGACTTGATGGTGTATCTCCAACAAAAAGCAGTGCCCGGAGCGTATGCTGGAAAAGTTCTTGGCATCGCAAGTCCCGCTGAGGAAGGTGTCAACGAACACGGCATCACCATCGGATCGGCTTCCGGTCGGTTTTACAAAAACATGCCCCAGGTGGTCGCATCGAAGTACGTTGTCCCCTACCCGGTATTGGAAATCACAGATCACGAATGGAAGTATTATACGGTCGTTCTCTGTGCTTTGCAACATCCGGATATCACTTATTTCGCTACGGCTAACCCCAGTACAGTACTGAAGTTGGTGTCGATATTGAATGAAAGACGTTTGGATTTATGGCGTGATTTGAACACCCGCAAAGTGGTGGGATTGGATGCTCGATATCATCCCCTTCCTGACACCATTCATGCGTGTGTTCGACCAACGGCCGATCGCCTAGCAACCCTGCAACCTTTGTTGTGCGGGACAGCGCCCTTGGCCTCCGAAACATTGTGGCCTCAACTTCGGTTATTCTCGACATGGATCGGCGGGAGTTGCGGAGTCGCATTGAAAGCTGCGCGATACGCCTTTCCTGCGTCTACAGAGATCATCGATTTGGGTTATATCGCCAGTGAAATTCGCGCGACGGTCACTACAGACCCCATCGGACAAGCCGGATTGCCCACCTTTCAAGATAACTTTTTTGAATTTGTCCAGAAAGATGCGTGGGAAAACAAGCTTCCCCAATTCCTTTTGCTCGATGCATTGGAGATCGGTCAAGAGTATTACATCTTCATTACGACTTTCGGTGGTTTGTATCGTTACAACATGAACGACATCATTTTGGTCACGGGATATCAGGGCGAGTGCCCGCTCATCCGATTCGTTCAAAAAGGGAAAGGTGTTTGCAACATCACGGGAGAAAAGCTCTATGAAGGCCAAGTCTTGCAAGCCATTGACACATGGGGCGTGGCTTGTCAACATGTTCAAGCTGTGGCGGATGTGGAGCAGGCGCGTTATGTGGTTTATGCCGAATTGAGCGAAGACACGCCGTATACGGAAGAAGCTTCTAGTCGTGTTCTCGATGATGCCTTGCAAGTATTGAATTTGGAATACCGTGATAAAAGAAGCAGCGGAAGGCTTCATGCGCTCACTTGCCGATTCATGAAACCAGGAGCGCTTCAAGCGATCAAGGCTCATGCTGTGGCCTCTGGGCAACGTGAGGGACAGTTCAAAACGGTATTGCTTCAGTACCGTGCCGATTTGGACTTTGATTTTGAGGCCTGGTCCCGATGAAGCTGACCTGCCGCATGGTGTCGATTCCTTTTCAATCGGCCTTCTCTCACCACCGTGCTACACGCGCCGTCAGCGAAAGCTTTTGGGTCGAAGCATCGCATTCAGGTCAACTTGGAATTGGTGAGGGCTGTCCAAGAAGTTATGTAACCGGTGAAACACCCGAAAGCTGTGAAGCGTTCTTTGATAGAATCGCTCCTTTGGCTTCCACTTGCATTGATGATTTGCCTGCCTTGCAATCGTTTCGCAAAGAGCACCGCGACGACATTCTTCGGAACCCTAGCGCTTGGTGCGCCATGGAATTGGCGATGCTTGACCTGCTCGCTCGGATTCAAGGACAATCGTTGGAAGTGTATTTAGGATGGCCTATCCTGCAAGGGCCGTTTTGTTATAGCGGGGTTTTGGGCTCAGATATCGGCAGCGTTTTTGAAGAGAAATTGAAGGCCCATGTGGATCTCGGTATTCAAGACTTCAAATTGAAGTGGGATCGGGATCTTGTATTCAATCGATCGCGTTTCGAGGCATTGAAAGCGCTGGTGCCCGATGCCAAGATCCGCATTGACGCGAACAACTGTTGGGAGCATGTGCAGGAAGCCATCAAGGATTTAGCGGGCTGGGATGTCTCGCGTTATTCTCAGCTTGATATCTGGGCAATCGAAGAGCCTTTGGTATCGCTTCGATTTGAAGATCTGCTTGAATTCTCCACCTTATTAGATTGCCAGGTGATCTTGGATGAAGCCGTGTGCAATGTGGACCAACTCCTTCCCTTCCTTCAACATCCCGATCGCTTCCTGTTGAACCTTCGAGTCAGCAAGTGTGGAGGTCTCTTGCAAGCTTCCGAAATGGCTGCTGCGTGCATGGATGCCGGAATGGGCGTAATCGTGGGAGCTCAGGTGGGTGAGACCAGCGTTCTCACGCGTGCTGCGCTGTCCATTGCTGAGATGATGGAGAAACACTGTGTCGCTCAAGAAGGCGCCTATGGCACCTACTTGCTTTCAGAAGACATGACGCATCCCACCTTGATGTTTGGTCGTCAAGGCCTACTCCATCCTGCTGACCTTGGATTGAAAGCCGGTTTGGGTTTGCAGACAAAGCAGGCCTGACCGCCTCTCCCACTTTATTCTTCATGGGTTTGAACATGCCCTCTTTCTGTCTGAACGATAGGCTCGGAAATAACAAAGCCGCCCTTCCATAAGAAAGGCGGCTTTGCACGAAAATCAAATCTATCAGAGCATTACTCAGGGCAAGGCAATCCGAATGAAGAAAGCAAGATCAACAAGTCGGAAGTTCCAATGATGTTGTCTAAGTTCAAGTCACCCAAGCAAGCCGGGGAGTAATCACACAAGCCGTTGTCATTCACAGCAGCTGCGTCATAGTTCGTGGCGCTCGCGTTGGTACAACCAGCAGCGCTGCTATCGTTCGCAATCAACAACTGTCCTGCTTCGCCTGAGTTTCCACAGACGTCGGTAGCTGTATAGATCCGAGTTACGCTGTAGCGTCCGTCATTCAAACGACCGGCATAGTCTACCCACGTGATGCCTTCAACTCCTGTTGCATCCGACGTACTTGTGGTGTAATCGTTGGCAGCCCAGTCAGCAACCGGAGTTGCCAATTCAAGCATACCGGTCATCAAAATGTGAGGAGCTCCAAATTCACCGACACATCCCGCAACTTCATCGAAGTCACAGTTGCCATCGTTGTCACTATCTGTGCAGATTGTTTGATCACAATCATCCCATCCAGCAGGAATATACGTGCATGTGATGTTGTTGCTCAATGTCGCTGTAGCGTCATAGTTACAAGCTGATTCAATCGTACAGCCAGCACAGGATGAGAATTCACAAGAACCATCATTCTCTGTAGAACCCAAAGCATAGTTACAAGCTAAAGTAACGGTACAACCATACACCTCTTCTTGGTCACAGACACCGTCTTCGTCATCATCGATGAGACATGCTCCGTAGCAATCGACATATTCACTTGCTGGATAAATACAAGACTCATCCATGTCAGTAGCAGACGCACTGTAGTTACAAGCGTTAGAGTCCATACAGCCGGGAACCTCGTCTTCGTCACATGTGCCATCCTCATCGGTATCATTCAGACAGACTCCGTCACAGTCAAAGTGGTCAGCACCATACAAATCTGTTGGATATTGGCATGACGATGGTACACTTGTAGTAGCCTCGTCATCATAATTGCACGCTACAGGATCGATGCAACCTTCACAGGATGTGAAATCACATCCTGTGTTTTCTGTTGCTGCACTATCATAGTTACAAGCAATTGAATTCGTGCAGCCTAGAATTTCTTCAGCGTCACAAGTTCCGTCATTATCAGTGTCAACGCCTGTGCCTCCGCAATCACCGCAAGCATCTGAGTAGAGGCAAGAACTGTCGTCATCTGTCGCAGCAGTATTGTAGTTGCAGGCATTCACGTCTGTGCAGCCGTCGACTTCATCCCCATCGCAAGTGCCATCATTGTCAGCATCTCCATCCACTACTAATCCAGTGCCGTCTGTTGCTCCAGAGCAAGAGTCGCAGGAGTCTTCTACATAAACGCAAGAAATAGGCTCATTCAATGTAACGGAGGCGTCATAATTACAAGCATCAATTGCATTGCAGCCGACACATGAGGTCACTTCGCATGATGCGTCGTCGTTGTTCGCAGTAGAATCGTAATTGCAAGCCCCAAACGTGGTACAACCAGAGATCACACATGAGTTATCGTCAATTGTAGAAGTCGCATCATAATTGTCTGCATCAGCGTTTGTGCAGCCGTAGCAGGAATAATCACAAGTTGCAGAATAAATATTATCAACATCGTAATCGCAGCCAGCAGTATTCATGCAACCTACGCATGACACGAAATCACAGGGTCCTTCATCGCCATAATTACATGCGTAAGTGTTATCGCAAGTGGTAATCGGTGGTGGGTTGCCCATCATGCCGCCGGAACAAGGCGTATCTCCGCCAACTGCTGGAGAGCACATTGAGAGGACGGCGTTCGTATAGTTCGGGTTATAATTGCAATCGAATGGAAGATAACAGCCATCAATGCTAGCGTTGCAAGAGTCATCGTCTTCTGTGGCGAGAGGATCAAAATTCGGAGCAGAGTTATCAGTGCAACCAGCCACTTCGTTATCGTCACAAATCCCATTGATGTTGGCATCGCCAGAAACGACTGTGCCCGTTCCGTCTGTTACGCCACTGCATGAATCGCAATTGACAGGATAAAGGCAAGTGGGAGTGCTAACGGTTGCGTATTCATCATAGTTGCATGCTGAATCGACTGTGCAACCTTCGCAAGGAAGGTACTCACACTCAGCATTGAGAATATCATAGTTACAAGCATCAGCATCGACACAAAGGTCTATAGAATCACAGATGCCATCTCCATCGATGTCGGCAGCGCATGATCCGCCGCACGCACCAATAGCATCGTCAAACTGACAAGTACCCGCATCGGTAGCAGTGGAATCGTAATTACAAGAAGTGTTGTCCTGACAACCTGTAATTTCAGCATTGTTGCAAATACCGTCATTGTCAGTGTCTCCATCAACAACCGTTCCTGTTCCATTTGTTTCACCCGAGCATGAATCACAAGACTGAGTAGCAAAAACACAGAGACTTGCGTTATGAATCAGTCCCGATCCAATGTTGTAGTTGCAGGCGTTTGCATTCAAGCATGCACCACATGATGTGAATTCACATGATCCATCATTTGTATTTGTTGATGAGCCGCCATAGTTACATGCACCGGACTCCGTACAACCTTCTACAATTGGCACGCAACTTCCATCAACCTCCGTAAAGCCTGTGAGGCAGTCGCCGTTGCAGTCAGCGTTTGATTCGGCATAAGTGCAAAGTTCATTGTCTGCATCTGTTGTATTCGTATCATCATAGTTGCATGCGGTTACATCCTTACAGCCGACCACTTCATCTTCATCACAAACGCCATCACCGTCAGCATCATTTAAGCAGACTCCTGCACAATCAAAGTGAGAAGCTCCATACAAGTCAAAAGGATAATCGCAGCTTTCCGAATTTCCAATGGGCGCTTCACTGTTGTAGTTGCAAGCATTTTCAACCGTGCAGTCTGAGCATGAAGTGTATTCACATCCCTCGTTTGTGGTCGCTGCACAATCATAATTGCATGCCGCGGCATTTGTACAACCCATGGCTTCGTTGTCGTCATATACATTGTTGCCATTGGCATCGGCTACAGCATTTCCTAATTCAGTTGTAGTTGATTGAACATAGACCGTGATCTCATTCCATAGTTTTTGATTGCCACAGTTGTCTAAAACTTGAATAGCGAATGTGTAGTAACCCTCTACAGTGGCATCAAAGCCAGTTCCTGCAGGGTTCAATGCTGCAATCTCAGAAGATCCCATATTGGTATTGATACCAAATGACGAGAAACTGGATGCCGAAGTCAACGGATTGCCATCAAAGGCAGAACCGATGTTAATCGAATACATGTCCTCTAAAGTGTAATCGAAACATGGGTCAAAGTCGATGTGCATAATCACGTCTACGCTATCAAATGCGCCAGCATCCAAACCGGCGTACATCAAGATGTTCCAATTGGATTCTGGACCAGTTCCTACTGAACCGTTCTGACTGGCTAGAGAGTAGCCTGGTTCTACAAGATACGTATTCCCGTCAGCTGAGACATTGTCATTCGGCGCCGTGGTGTTCCGTGCCTTCACACCTAAAAACGTGTGAACATCAGCATTGGACCAAATGGCCAAGTTGTTATCAGAAATCCCAGAACCCAGAGACCAATACGATGAGTTGTTCAGGCCATCAAGGAAATCTGAACCCGCGAAATAGTCGGATTCAGTTTGCTGTGCGCCGAAGCCTGTGTAGGACACAGGTGACGGTTCATTGCAGATTTGACCCCACAAAAGTGTAGGGGCAAGGAACAGGAGGAAAGTGAGAGCACGCATGATGTGATGTGATAATTCTCAATAAAGATACGAAACTTTTACGATGAATGTTCGAAAAAATATGCCCAGACTATAATTTAATAGCATAAACAGTGTTTTCGCATCATCAAAGCACTCGAAAGAAGCTAAGCAAAACGAGGGGATTTTCGTTGATCCATCCGCTTCGACATCAAAATCAGAGGATTTTGTCATTCTATAGCTTGCACTCATTACATTTGTGCACTTAAGTCCATCTATTGTGAATATTTTTGTAGGAAATTTAGCTTGGGGCGTCGACGACGTAGCCTTGCGTGAAGCGTTTGAAGCACATGGTGTTGTTGAACGCGCTAAAGTTGTCCATGACCGTGAAACTGGCAGAAGCCGAGGTTTTGGATTTGTTGAAATGCCTAACCATGAGGAAGCTACTGCAGCTCTCGAAAACATGGAAGGTAAAGATTTGATGGGTCGAGAGAT
>CALGEI010000163.1 GCA_937881575.1 uncultured Flavobacteriales bacterium
GTATTTTCTGACCACACCCCGACGCCCTGGCATGCTTTACGTTAGTTTTTTGGGATATGGCAGCCAGTCGTTGAATGTTACCCGAGGCATCAAGCAGAAGCAAAACATTGCGTTGGAACCCCGTCAAGTCGCATTGATTGCAGCTGAAGTCCGTCCTGATCCAGACGCCGTAAATCCCGCCAAACCTTTTATGCAGAGGGTTTTGGAGGCCAAAGCACAAAACGATCCTTCACGGCTCCCTGCTGCGAAACAAAAAACGTTTACCCGCATTGAGTTAGACGTTAATGATATCAGCGAAGAGCAAAGAACACGGTGGTATTGGGGACCGTTTTCTTGGGTGTTCGATTACATGGACAGTTCTGAAGTGAGAACGGCGCTCCCACTCATGATCGGGGAGTCCATTGGGACTGTTCATACTGCACGTAATCCAACGCGTAAACAAGCCGTTATTGAAGCGGCTCAAATGAGCGGACGGATCACCGGAGGAGACAATCCATCTGAATTGAATGCGCGTTTCCCAGAGATCAATCTCTATCAGAATCGCTTGTTGATGCTGAACCGGGCCTTCACTTCACCGCTGCATGATCGAGGAAATGCGCACTACCGGTATTACATACTCGACACGCTCGACATCAATGAACGTGCAGCAATCCACCTCGCCTTTGTTCCGAAGCGTAAGGGAGAACTGACATTCGAAGGCGAATTGTGGATTGACACGTTGAGTCTTTCTCTTGCCCGTGTTGAGGCGAATCTTAGTGAATCGGCCAACGTCAACTATGTCCGTTCATTTAGCTGGGAACAAGAATTCCAACCTGTACAGAAAGACGCCGACACCGCAGTAGCTTGGATGTTATCCCACGAATCCATGCTCATTGACATGAGCCTCACTGATCGGACACTCGGAGCGTATCTCCGGCGTACGATTGACTTCAGCGAAAGCGCTTGGGCAGATGCCTGGCCCGATTCTGTTTGGACGGGTGGCCGCGATATGGTGTTCGCTGTCAATTCAACAGCCGTTTCTGAATCCAACTGGTCGGAATTGCGGCCCAAGCCGCTTTTGGAAAGAGAAAGCCGCATCTATGAAATGGTGGATTCCGTTCAAAACATGCCGGCCTATCGTTGGGTCAAAAAACTAGGCTATCTGGGGGCTACAGGATATGTGATGACCGGCCCTTTGGAATGGGGGGCATGGTGGTCCGCCTACACGAAAAACCCCACAGAAGGCGATCGGTACCGACTGGATCTGCGGACTTCGAATGCGTTCAGCAAACGTTTCATGCCGGGCATTTTCGTCGCATACGGCACGTTGGACCACCGCTGGAAATCCGGACTTAATCTTCGGTTTATCCTCCGGAAATCGCCGCGCACCGAAGCTAATTTCGAAATCAAAAGAGATGTAGAGCAATTTGGGATGAACGGATTGCTCGACCAAGGTGAAGTCTTCACTTCCTTGCTCAGAACAGGTTCGATCGCCCCACTGTCGGAAGTCATTCGCGCTGAGGCCAGCCTCTTGCATGAATTCGGAAAGGGGTTTAGTGGATTTGTGGAAGGCCGTCATCGCAGAGTTGCCGCCATTGGTGACTGGGACTTTAAAGATCCTGAAGACGGTTCTCCCCTTGATCAATTGATCACAACTGAATTGACCGGTATACTCCGATACGCTTTCCAAGAGCGATTCGTCAGTGGAGAATTTGAGCGCATCAGCTTGGGCACGGAGTGGCCCATTGTTACCGGAACGGCAACGTGGGGACTGCCCGGAGTTCTTGGCTCGCAATACAACTACCTCCGATCAACGCTCGACGCTGAAGACGTTGCGCGCATCGGACTGGTTGGACGCGTTGAGTGGTTGGCGCAAGCAGGAAAGTACTGGGGGTCGGCTCCATATCCTTTGATGGAAGTGGTCGCTGCAAGTGGAACGTACTTCATGACTCCGGAGTCGTTTAACCTGTTAAACCCCCTTGAATTGGTCACCGACGAGTGGGTCAAAGCCTCCGTAGAATGGCACCTCGAAGGGTTTTTCCTCAACCACATTCCATTGCTTCGCCGCATCGGACTCAGAGAGGTCGCGGGAGTGAAATCAATCGTGGGGAGTTGGGATGCAAAGCACGAAGGTTTGGTGGCACTTCGCGACGGAACGAATGGAATAACAGCGCCTTACACCGAATGCTCATTGGGCATTGAGAACATCTTTCGCTTTCTTCGAGTAGATGCTGTTTGGCGTACAGACCGGGAGTTTGGGACTGCCGATAGCTGGGGAATTCGAATCGGATTCGCTGCTGAAATTTGAACCATTCGCATTCCGAAACGCCCGATTACCTTTACACCATGGATCCACAGTCTGAGAAACCCATGAAATTACACGCTCGCGGGCTGGTCAAGCAATATGGCCAGCGTCGGGTAGTGGATGGCATTTCGTTGGAAGTGACGCAAGGTGAAGTGGTGGGATTGCTCGGTCCCAATGGAGCTGGAAAGACGACCAGCTTTTATACGGTGGTGGGATTGGTGCAAGCGGATGCTGGCCATGTTTTTCTCGATGACCGTGAAATTACATCCATGCCCATGT
>CALGEI010000164.1 GCA_937881575.1 uncultured Flavobacteriales bacterium
ACGTGGCTACTACGATGTTCACAGTGGCTTCTGCTTCAGGAAACACGGTAATCGCCGGCACATTGGATGTCGACGGTGATACAGACCTGGACGATACAGATGTTGACGGAACATTGGATGTCACGGGCGCTACCGGCGTTGATGGTGACTTCGACGTGGCTACTACGATGTTCACAGTGGCTTCTGCTTCAGGAAACACGGTAATCGCTGGGACATTGGATGTCTCAGGCGTTGCCACTTTGGCCACAGTCGATATCAATGGAGGATCAATTGATGGCACAGCGATTGGAGCATCAACACCGAGCACGGTTGGTGCTACGACGATTGATGCAAGCGGTGACGTAACGTTCAATGGCGACAACTTCCTTTCTTATAGTGAGACATCAATTCACAACAATTTGAAAGTTCTGGATAACACAATAGGCACCACTACGCAATTTTCGGTAAATGAAGTCAATGGCAATACCATGATTGCGGGAGCGCTAGATATGACCAATTTTGATGTTGATGCTGCGGGTAATCTAGATTTAGATGCTAATCTGGACATGGATGGAACAACAGCTGATTTTCAAGCATCAGGTGCAATTTCCTTGGATGCTGGAGCCGCTTCGAATTTCACGACTACTGCGGGGTTGACATTGGAAGGTGGAGCAGGAGTGACGGTCACTTCCACTGGAGGCAGCATGACGCTGAACGGTACGGGCCAAACAATTGACCTGGATGCAGCGACGCTTGATGTTGACGCAACAACGATCACGGTGGATGCTACAACCACAACGTTCACGGGCGATGTGAAGGGCCCGAGATCAACAGGCGACGATGAGTTTGTTACCTATGCACAATTGGATTCAGTCGCAACGGTTGCTCCATTCCACAAGAGCATCAAGGTTCAAAAGCTGGATAACGGAGCGCAATATGTAAACCAGTCGTTTTCGGAGGGTTCAAGTAGTAATGTGGTGATGCTGAAAACGAATTACTCTAGTCCGTCTTGGCCTACCATTGGATCTGTCAATTCCACGAAATCACAAGAGGTGATAATTGAAAACGCACTAACGGGCTCATCTTTGTATGAAATCCAAGGGCAAACGCAGCTATCTGTCAGGGATTCCGGCATGTACAATTTGCAATTGAACATGGAGCTTGAAAGTTTCAACTTGAATAGCTTTGCTACCGTCCGTATCATGGCGAATGAAGGGGGCACTTCGAATGCGGTTCTAACCATGGCCCAGCCTCTATGGGGTAGTTTCGTGGAAAACACCTTTTTAAGTGGTGCTATCTTGGTTAAAGTAGAAGCTGGAACAATATTTACCATCGAAGTCGATGTTGCAAACCTTGTAGATGCTGATGCAAATGACATTGATGTAGTATCGTATAACTTCGCAATCTCTCGTGTTGGAGAGCATTGATGCTCAGAGAATTTGATGAATCAAAAAAGGCCCAGCAGCATGTTGGGCCTTTTCTGTATACAATCCGGAATGATTACTTCGAAACCCACTCGATGCGGGCGCCGAGCACTTCCAGGTCATCGAAAAATGCAGGGTAGCTCTTTGCGACGCATTCCGCATCTTCAATTTCGATGGCTCCAATCCCCGCGATGGCTAAAACGGCGGCTGCCATGGCCATCCGGTGGTCACCGTGGCTCGCAATTCGGATTGGATCAGGCAGGGGTTTTCGGTTCCAGGGCTGTATGCGAAGCAGGTCACTTGATTCGTCCCATTCCACGACAATGCCCAATTTTTTGAACTC
Source organism: uncultured Flavobacteriales bacterium (assembly GCA_937881575.1). Lineage (GTDB taxonomy): Bacteria > Bacteroidota > Bacteroidia > Flavobacteriales_D > Sanyastnellaceae > UA16. Next base: position 1,747 of record CALGEI010000164.1, read on the forward strand.
AGTGATCAGCGCATGAGCCCGATTGGATTCTTTGTGCATCAACCGATGGGCGCCACGAAGGGAGCTGGGCTTTTTTCCAAAGGCGGCCAAAACAGCCAAAGGCGGAAAGAGGTCCGGAGAATCGGTGAGGTCAAGATTGAAGGATCTCACAGGTCGTTGTGCTATTTGCACACCATCGTCCGACCCGGAAAGCGCCCCTCCGGCAAATAACAAGGCGCCTCGAATGGCTTCATCTGCCTGTGGATACAATGTGTTGAGTCCTTGAATTTCAATGGAGGTTTCAGCCGCAAGCATACCGGCAACAAGCAAGAAGGCTGCGGCAGACCAATCTCCATCAACAGTAGTTTCAAACCCATTGTATGTCTGGTTCCCAGGAATTTTAAAGACATTGAACGCCTCGTTTGTTTGGACGTCAATGCCAAAATCTTGTAGAATGGCACACGTCATCTCCACATAGGGTTTACTGACCAAATGCTCAACGGAAATTTGGGAGTCTTTTCTTGAAGTGGGCAGGGTCATCAACAGCCCCGTCAAATATTGTGAGCTAATGGAGCCGTCGAGATTAATTTCTCCGCCGTCAAGCGGTCCAGAAACGGCAATGGGACAATGCCCTTCCTCGCTGACATACGATCCGCCTAAGGCTTCGATGGGGGCTTGAAGCGCATCCATTGGACGCGATTGAAGCGTTCCATTGGCTTCCAATCGCATGGGCTCTTTGGCTGCAGTGGCGATCGCAGCGAACATCCGAGCGGCCAATCCAGATTCTCCGGCATTGAGCGTGGTGCCTCGGTTTTGCAATGGCACCCCGTGTCCCGTGATGCAAACACTGGACTCTCCCAATTCAATGTCTGCACCCAGCTGAGCGGCCATGTGCAATGCGGATGTGCAATCATTGGCGTCTGAGACGTTGTGCAACGTGGTCGTTCCTTGAGCCATTAAGCCCCCGGCAATGAGACGCTGCATAACAGACTTCGAGCTGGGAGCGTTGACTGCGCCAGCAAGGCGTGAAGGCCAGATCCGCAAGATCATGCGCGAACAGGTTTGTTGCCTGTATAGATCGAGGCTATTCCTCCAGTCAGTTTGATTTGGCGACAGTCGGTGTATCCGGCCTGCGCCATGCGTTTCAGGAATTCGGGCCCTTCAGGAAAAGCATCAACACTTTCGGGTAAATAGGAATAAGCGGCAGCATCTTTTGAAACAAGCCGTCCAATCGTGGGCATGATGAACTTGAAGTACAATCCGAAAAGCTGCTTCATCGGGAAAGTCTTGGGCTTTGAAAATTCTAAAACGAGCCCCATGCCCCCCGGTTTCAGTACACGAAACATTTCCTGCATTCCCTGATCCAGGTGCTCAAAATTGCGAACGCCAAACGCTACAGTGTAGGCGTCGAATGTCCCCTCTTCAAACGGGAGGTCAGCGCTATCACCTTCTATGAGCTCTATGCGATCGTCCCACCCGCGTTTGGTGACCTTTTTTCGGCCCACTTCCAACATGCCTGGCGAAATATCTACTCCCGTGACGCGGGTTTCTCGGAGGTCCATGCGCAACGCTTCAATGGCAAAGTCAGCGGTTCCCGTAGCCATGTCCATCAGATGAAAAGGGCCGGTTTGTCCTTGCCAATGGTGTTGAAGCATTCGAATGGCGCGTTTGCGCCAGAGCACGTCAATGCCGAATGAAAAAAGATGATTGAGGAAATCATAGCTGTGCGCGATGTTGTCAAACATGCGAGCGACTTGCTGTTTTTTGGATTCAGCGTCGACAGAAGCGTAAGGGGTGACTCGAGTTCCCATTCGATGAATTAGCCCACCATGGTGTGGCCTTGGGGGTATTTGATGTGACGTTTGATATACTTACCACCCAATGCAAACGCGACAGTGAGTGTGCCAACCCGACCAATGAACATGCTCAACATCACGATCACTTTTCCTGCAGGGCTCAACATTGGGGTAATTCCCGTGCTCAACCCGACCGTGCCAAAGGCACTGATTTCTTCAAAAATGAGGTCTAAAATCCCGCGATTCGGCATGTCTAAAATTGACGATTCCGTAATAGTTAACAGAAAAATGGCGATGGTGTTTCCTGCCAAGAAAAAGAGCAAGACACTGTATGCCCGTGACCGCAAAATTTCAGGGATGGTTCGCTGGAACAATTGGACGTGATCCAAACTTCGAATCGTCCTCCACACATCGGCGAGGACGATGGCTAGAGTGGATGTCTTGATGCCTCCGCCAGTCGAGCTAGAGGATGCGCCGATGAACATGAGGATGATGAGCAAAAACAACATCGGAACGCCCAGCAAACCGATATCAACGGTATTGAATCCGCTCGTTCGCGTAGCGCTTTGGAAAACAGACGTCGTAAGCTGACCAAAAGGACTCATCCCGTCCAAGGTGTTGTCTTGCTCGAGAAACCAAAATGCAACGGCTCCGATGACCACTAGCCCCACAGAAAAGTACAGCGCAATTTTGGTAGCAAAGCCGATTTGTTTCCAAGGTTGAGCCATGCGTTCGCGCAGTCGCACAGGATCGAATAAATCAAAAATGGCCACCATTCCCAACGCTCCAAAGAACACCAAAACGGTAATCACCCAGTGGATGGACCAGTTGCTGACTACGGACGCATGGGCCAGGCCATCAGTGAATATTGAGATCCCCGCATTGTTGAACGCTGAGACAGAATGGAAAATTGAGTGAAAAAGAGGGGTTCCATTTGGACCGAATTCCACGCCGGATCCCCAGGAGAAGTATATCGCTAGAGCGCCTGCGGCTTCGATGCCTAAACACCAAATAAGCACTTTACTCAGCATGCTTGATCCGGAATTGTAATTGTCTCGATTGACAAAGTCTTCGATCACATCATGTTGCTTTACGCCAAGACCGAATCGTGCTGCGAGCATGAGAAAAGAGCCGAATGCAATCAAATTCAAGCCGCCCAATTGGATCAGAATCAAGAGGACAACTTGTCCTTTGAATGTAAAAAAAGTAGCGGCATCTTCAACCATTAAACCCGTAACACAGGTAGCACTTGTGGAGGTGAACAGGGCATCAATGAAGGCCATGCTGTCGGCCGCTACCGTCATCTCTGGCAACATGAGGAGCACGGTTCCGATGGTGATGATTCCCAAGAAGCTCAGGATGAAAATAACGGCTGGGTTGAGTCGGAAACGAGGCAATCCCCGTCCCTTCCGTATCAACTCGGCAGCGACCACCGAAAAGAAATATCCCTGAATGAATAGGGTGTAGACGTCCTGGATAGAGCCAAACCCGAGGTATTCGATGAAGCCGCCAATGAACAAGTTTCCAGTCAACAAATCACTGAGTCCTTCGATCACCAGAATGCTCATGACCAGACCTTCAAACCAGGTCCTTTGAATGAATTGCAGCGGGTGAAATTCGTACAACACCTTGGTGACGTACTGAAAAACGTAAAAGAAGAACGAGGTCTTGACCCACGAAAGCAGGAATGTGGCCGTTTCGCTATCGTTTGGAAAGCCATAATACATGGCCAGGATGACCAAGGTGGACGCCGAGACCAGGAGGTTGAGAATCTTCAGTGTCGATAAAACCCGCTCCTTCGAGCTGTACAAAAAAACATTGGCGCGCTCTCTGAATTCCTGGATGTTCATGCGTGGGAGGAAGGCGCAATTTGATTTTGACTCGATTCCCATTCGGCAATCAGCTGCGCATGATCAATGGGTACGACTCCGACCTTTTC
>CALGEI010000165.1 GCA_937881575.1 uncultured Flavobacteriales bacterium
GAGGTCCGAAGCGGATTCGAACCGCTGTAGCAGCTTTTGCAGAGCTGAGCCTAGCCACTCGGCCATCGGACCAAAGACCCTTTCCTATTGGATTGGGTTTGCAAATATACGAAAACCCTTAGCAGAGGTTACATTCTAGTCTAGGCAAATGTATTTTCGCACCATGCAAGTTCGCCGATACCTCCCCAACGCTCTGACAATGGGGAATTTACTTTCCGGAGTGTTGGTCATCATCGGACTGTTTATTTGGCCATATGGGGCTCAACTCAATGAGTTTCAAGGCGCGCAAATCTCCGAAATCGGGGCGCTCTCGCAACGGCTTCATGGACAAGGCATGCTGGCGCTGGCGCTAATTTGGATTGCAGGGCAGCTCTGTGACTTGCTCGATGGGATCGCCGCACGGTGGGCGAAGACCGAAGGGCCCATGGGCATTCAATTGGACAGCATGGCCGACCTGGTTTCCAGCGGCATTGCGCCGGCTGTAGCGGGTATCGCGTTTTTGCACACGTGGGCGCCGGCCCTTCCAACAGCCGCCAAGTTTCTTCCTTTGACCATGGCCATGGCAGCCGCCTGGCGTTTGGCTCGATTCAATGTGGAAGTCCATGCGCCAACGGCAGCACAAGGCTTTTCCGGCATGCCGGCTCCGGCAGGAGCTCTTTGGTGGATTGGCGTCTTGCTCACTGGAGCGCAATACGAGATGTTTGGATCGTTTGGCTTGTACGGGATGGGCGGTGTGGTGGCCGTGGTGGGGAGCATTGTTTTGGGGAGCACCATCATTCCTTTGCTCATGATCAGCCGCGTCCCCATGATGGATTTAAAAGGCTGGAAGAAGCATCCGGCTTATGACCGAAAACGCATCCTCTGGTTGAGCTTGTTGATCATTGTGGGAACAGTGGTAGCAATTTCCGCTCGGGCAGTAGGATTGGGTTTGCAAGCCGCTTTACTTTTGTACGTGTTGGGAGGCAAATTCATTGTGCCTTCCGCCAAAACCTAAAGACGTTACTACCATGACTTTTCGCGCTTCCATTGACATCATGCCGCTTCCTGCATTGCTCGACCCGCAAGGCAAGGCCGTTTCAAGCAACATGCACAACATCGGATTGGCAAGCATCTCCAATGTGCGCATTGGCAAGCACATCACGTTGGAAGTCGAAGCCGCTGATCAAGCGAGCGCTGAAGCTCAAGTGAAAGAAGCTTGTGAGAAGCTTTTGGCCAACCAAATCATGGAGGCGTTCACCTTCACGATGGAAGCCGTCGAGACGGTCGCCTAATCTGACTGATTTGCTTCATGGGCCGAACCCTCTAGGGCTTGGTCCAAGTCTTGGATGAGGTCCTTCGGGTTTTCCAGGCCGATGCTCAGTCGGATCAATCCTTCTGAGATTCCGAATTTCTGCTTCACCTCATCGGGCACCGCCACGTGCGTCATGGAAGCCGGGTGCTGGGCCAACGATTCTGAGGACCCCAAACTCACCGCAAGTTGGAAGGTTTTGAGACGATTCAACACGCGAAACGCTCCTTCTCTTCCACCACGAACGGTGATGGCCAACATGGCTCCGCCACCCGTCATCTGCTCTGCTGCAATGGCTTGATCGTCCGCAGGTAGATCCTCAGGCCAGGCCGATTGCAGCAACTCAATGGCCGGATGCACACGCAGGAAATCCGCGACGTGCTTGCAATTTTCCTGCTGCCGCTCCACGCGCACATGCAAGGTTTCCATGCTTCGGCACAACATCCACGCTGTCCACGAGTCAATCATGCCTCCCAAAAACGTGCGGTAGGCTTTCACTCCACCCATCAATTCCTTGTTCCCGCTGGCCGCTCCCGCGACGAGATCACTGTGGCCTCCCAAGTACTTGGTCGCCGAATACAAAAGCAGGTCCACCCCCAATTCCAGCGGACGTTGGAGAATGGGCCCGAGGTAGGTGTTGTCGACATAGGTCCACACCGGATGTTCCTCGGTGCGATGCCGATGGGCAAATTCCACCGCCGTCCGCATCCGATGCAGTTGCATCGTTGGGTTAGCTGGGGTCTCCATGTAGATCACGCCTGGGGTTTCATTCCATTCCGCCGCCTTGGCTTCGAGCGCATCCAAACTTTCGAGTTCGCGCACGGTGACGCCCATGGTGGGGAGAATTTCCCGAACGAAATGTTCTGTTCCTCCATAGAGTGGAGAACAAAACCAAAGGGGTCGATTTGGACCCGTTCCCGCTAAAATTGCTGTTGTAATCGCCGCCATCCCCGTGGAGAAGAAGGCCGCATCCTCCGCTTCGTCCCAAGCGGCTAAACGCGCCTCCGCTACGTCAACGGTGGGGTTCGTGAGCCGACTGTAAATGTGGCCTTGTGGAGGGTCGTTGGGTTCCAATCCCGTCGGTAAGCCATAGGCCGCGGCCATCATGGCAGCGCCCGCTTCAGCGGTTGGGAAGACAAACGTAGAGCTCGGCTGCATGGCCGGCTTGACGGCACCATCCCCGGAAGCAGGGTGGTACCCCGCGAACATTGCGCGGGTCTCCAATTCATTCATGTCCGCAAGTTCGGGCGTAATCGACCGATTGATGCCTCAAAGCAATCCTTGCGCAAGGAGCAACGCAAACAGTTGTTCTGCACTTGGGGCTCCTTGAAAAACACATACCCGATCAAACGTGCTGATACTGTCTTCTGTGTACAAGCCGATGACCTCAGGGTCGAAGGGCGCTGGCCGTAGAGTGTACACCAAATCCAGAGGGAACGTGCTGTCTCCGATGTAGACGTTGGGACCATCCAGGGTATACAAAATGGCGTCACTGAATTGGCTATCGCCTTGAATCAGTTGGTCGTTCTGGACCGTAAAGGCCAAGTCAAACGAACTCGAAGAGTAGCCAGCGAAAATCTTTCCCGGTTGCAAGGTCCACAGGACCTGGCCCCTCCATTGGTTGCCTTCACGCACCACGCCGTTCTCCGCATGAAACAACGTTTCACTCCAGATCAAACGGTCGTTCGGGTAAACTTCCACTCGACCCTGGGCCCACGTTCCGAGGCTCGTCAAGCAGGCCACCAAGACCAACCATGTCCCCGCGAACTTCATGATTCCATCGCCGCAATACCCGGCAATTCCTTACCTTCGAGATACTCCAACATCGCTCCACCTCCTGTGCTCACATAGCTCACACGATCGGCGAGTCCCGCTTGATTGATGGCCGCCACGGAATCGCCGCCGCCAATCAAGGTAAACGCACCGTGTTCTTCGGTTGCTCGGGCCAAGGCCTCCGCAACTTGGTTGGTTCCCGCCGCAAACGCTTCCATCTCAAACACACCCATGGGCCCGTTCCATAAAATCGTTCGGGACGTGGAAACGGCTTCCACGAATTTCAAGCGCGTCGCTGGGCCGATGTCCAATCCCATCCAATCGTCTGGTATCGAGTCTGTAGGAACGACTTGCGTGGCTGCATCTGCCGCGAATCGATCCGCCGCGAGCGTGTCTGTAGGCAACAACAATTCGGTTCCCGTTTCCTCCGCCTTTTTCAGAATCTTCAACGCCTGTTCGTGCATCTCCGATTCGACCAAGCTCGTACCGATGCGGCCCCCTTGCGCTTGCACAAAAGTGTACGCCATGCCACCACCGATGATGAGGCGATCTACACGACCAATAAGGTGCTCGATGATGCCCAATTTCGAGCTGACTTTCGCACCGCCGATGATGGCTGTCAGCGGTTTTTCAGGATGAGCCAACACTTTCTTCAACGCATCAATTTCGGATGCCAAGAGCCTGCCGTACGCCTTGTCTTCTGGGAAGAAGCGCGCGATGATCGCGGTGGAGGCGTGAGCGCGGTGAGCCGTGCCAAAGGCATCATTGATGTAGACGTCTCCGTTCTCAGCCAGCTGGCCTGCGAAGAATTCATCCCCTTTCTTCTCTTCTTTATGAAAACGCAGGTTTTCCAGCAAGGCTACTTCACCGGGCTTCAGTGATTGGCTCACGTCCAGCGCGACGTCATCCACACAATCCGATGCGAATTGGACCGAACGGCCCAGTAATTTTTCCAACGTGGGAACGATGTGCCGCAAGCTCCATTCAGGGTCGATGCCCTTGGGCCTTCCAAGATGTGACATCAGCACGACAGAACCGCCTTGCGCCAGCACATACTCAATGGTCGGTATGGCCGCACGGATTCGCGTATCGTCGGTGACTTCGCGATTCTCGTTGAGTGGAACATTGAAATCCACACGGATCAAAGCGCGGCGACCCGCGAGTTCAAGTGATTCGAGTTGCATAATTAGGATGCTTTAAACAATTGAGACATACTGACTTTCCCAGCCACCACCGCAACCAATTGGTCGATGGCAACGCGCTCCTGGGTCATGGTATCGCGATCCCGGATGGTCACAGCGTGGTCCGTCAGTGTATCGTGGTCCACGGTAATACACAGCGGTGTTCCAATGGCATCCTGTCGACGGTATCGTCGGCCAATGGCATCCTTTTCGTCGTATTGAACATTGTGATCCATTTGCAGCATGGCCATGATTTCACGTGCTTTCTCAGGCAAACCATCCTTTTTGAGGAGCGGCAAAATCGCAACCTTAACCGGAGCCAGTGGTGCCGGAATCCGCAAAACCGTTCGGGTAGAGCCGTCTTCTAAGGTTTCTTCTTGAAGCGCAGCACTTAGCGTCGCTAAGAACATCCGGTCCAATCCAATCGACGTCTCTACGACATAAGGAACATAGCTCTCTTGCGTCTCTGGGTCGAAATAGCGCAACTTTTTATTGCTATGCGCCTCGTGCTGATTCAAGTCAAAGTCTGTTCGTGAATGCACCCCTTCAAGCTCCTTGAAGCCCATGGGAAAGTTGAACTCGATGTCACTTGCGGCATCGGCATAGTGAGCCAACTTAATGTGGTCGTGAAAACGGTACATATTGTCGCCCAATCCCAAGGCCTTATGCCACTGAATGCGGGCCTCTTTCCAATAGGCATACCACTCGGCTTGTGTGCCCGGCTTGACAAAAAACTGCATCTCCATCTGCTCAAACTCCCGCATGCGGAAAATGAACTGGCGGGCAATGATCTCGTTGCGAAACGCCTTGCCAATTTGAGCGATTCCAAAGGGGATTTTCATCCGCCCGCTTTTCTGCACATTGAGGAAATTGACAAAAATTCCTTGGGCCGTCTCTGGACGCAAGTAGATGACCCCACTTTCTCCACTCACCGCTCCCAATTCCGTCTTGAACATCAGATTGAACTGGCGCACATCCGTCCAATTGCGGCTTCCTGTATCCGGATCAGCAATGTCCAGATCTACAATCAATTGCTTGACGGACGCCAAGTCCTCAGCTTCCATGGCCGATTTGAACCGGACATTGATGTCATCAATTTGTTTCTGACGATCCAAAACCCGTCCGTTGGTCGAGCGAAATTCCGCTTCATCAAAGGCATCCCCAAATCGTTTCAGCGCCTTCGCCACATCCTTCTGGATTTTGGCCTCAATTTTCCCAATATGATCCTCGATCAGAACATCCGCGCGGTAACGCTTATTCGAATCCTTGTTATCAATCAAAGGATCATTGAATGCGTCAATGTGTCCTGAGGCTTTCCACGTCTTGGGGTGCATGAAAATGGAGGCGTCGAGGCCCACAATGTTGTCATGCATGCGCACCATGGCGGTCCACCAATAGTGCTTGATATTGTTTTTCAGCTCTGCCCCCAATTGACCGTAGTCATAGGCCGCGGATAGGCCGTCGTATATCTCACTTGATGGAAATACAAAGCCATATTCCTTGGCGTGGCTGATGACTTTTTTCAGAAGATCGTCGCTCATGTTGCTGGTGTTCTACGAATGCGATTGCAAAGGTAGCGCCTGCAAACGGGACTCCACGTAATTGATGGAGTAGACTACATTTGTCCCCATGGCAGAAAATCTCCGTTTTGGATTGCTGGGCAGTGGATCTTGGGCAACAGCAATCGCTAAGATGCTTTTGACCAACGTTGATTCCTTGAATTGGTGGGTTCGACGGGAGGAAACCAAAACGTACTTGGAGCAGCATGGGCGCAATCCCAACTACATCCAGAGCATTTCATTTGATACCAACCGATTGGTTGTGAGCACTTCGATGCAGGAAATCATTGACCAAAGCGATGTGATCATTTTTGCCATTCCATCTGCCCACTTGGATGATGCCATCCAAGATCAACAGGTGACAGGGATGGAAAATAAATTGCTCATCAGCGCGATCAAGGGCATGGTGGTCAAATACGATAGCATTCCTGCCCGCTATTTACACAAAGAGTTTCAAGTGCCTTATGATCGCATTGGCCTGATCGCGGGTCCTTGCCATGCGGAAGAAGTCGCGCGGGAAAAACTGAGTTACCTCACGGTCGCTTGTCCCAATTTGGAGAATGCACAGACGGTGGCAGATGCGCTAAAAACGCGCTACATCAAAGTCAGTACAAGCGAAGACGTCTTTGGAACAGAGATCGCCGCGGTGCTTAAAAACATTTACGCCATTGGTGCTGGCATTGCATTAGGGCTCGGGTATGGAGACAACTTTTTGAGCGTACTCATTAGCAATGCCTCACAAGAGATGAAGGCTTTTTTGGCCGCCGTTCATGAACTCGACCGTGACGTAAAAAAAAGCCCCTATTTAGGTGACTTGTTGGTCACAGCGTACAGTCCGCATAGCCGGAATCGCAACTTGGGCATGATGATTGGCAAGGGGTACAGTGTGAAAGGAGCCATTATGGAAATGAGTATGGTGGCGGAGGGATACAATGGGTCCGAAGGCATCTTCGAAATGAACAAACGCTTTCAAGCCCACTTGCCCATCGCAGATGCCGTCTACCGGATTCTGCATGAACGCATGTCACCCGTGATCGAAATGCGCTTGCTCATCGATGAGCTTTCCTGAAGAAGGCCGTTCAAAATGAAGCGATAAAAAAACGCCCCGACCCAAGGGCCGAGGCGTTTCACTTCGCGTTTTCTATAATCAGTGTGCGATGTTGACCATTTGGGTCATGCCATCCACACTCAAAATGTACGTTCCAGCAGACAAGCCGGCTACCTCAAGGACAATGCGCGTTGCGCCTTGTAGAGATTGATTGTAGACACGTCGTCCATCCAAGCTATATAAAGCAAGCTGTTGTCCCGGTGCGTTCAATTCAATTTGCAATTGATCCGATGCTGGATTGGGATACGCCCACAAACCGTTTTCTTCAGCTGCAGATTCTGCAATCGAAGAGGTTTCGACCAAGCCCAAAGCATAGGCCATGCGGGGAGCGGTGTATCCTTGGATGATATCCAACCAAGCCATTGCCTCTTCCACTCCCATCGTCGGATTTAAACCCAGTTGGGTTGCCGCAATGTTGGAGCTGTTTGCTGAATCAACCGCTTGCGTCGTTGCAACATCCCACCACTGCCAAGGGGAGCTGTCATAAGGCTCCGATGGTGCGCCATCGACGTAGTTGTTCAAAACAGGATACAATCCGTCCATGCCGTCGTTGATTTCCAACGCTTGCAGTGACAATGGATCAGACAGGTTTTGACTTTGGAAAGAAGTGTTGTTGTTGGGATCGTCAAATGCATTGATCGCAAGGTGAACATTGTAAGCACCCGTTGCTTCAATGACCGGCTCACCAGTCGTTGGAACGACAACAATACCGGATGTATAGGGAGCAAATGGATCATGAGGACAATGGAAGCTGACCATCGCAGGGTCGCCTGAGTCCAACCATTCTTGTGAGCCCAAAGCGCCTCCCATGTTCATTTGAAACTGGATATCCGAATTGTAATCTGGATAGTGGCCAATGCAAAGCTGCAGGCTATCTGGAGTATACCCGTCAAACTTCGCCTCCGGATCTCCGTTGATCGATTCAATCACCATCGGAATGGAAGTGCCGTTTCCTGGATCATACCACAAACTCTCGATGGGCGCTCCAGAAGCATCCACAAAAATGTCGTTGTAATCCGTAATAGAGGCCGACGCGAGCGACACATACCCACCTGTTCCGTCACCGAAATACGCGACTTTCTCCGGGTCAATTCCAAACTCGTTGCCCATCTCTGCCGCATTCATGCGGAAATATCGAACGGCCGTTCGTGCATCCTGCACACCCCGGTACGCTGCATTGATCAACTGATAGGTTCGCTCAACTTGCGTTCCGGCCAACGGGTTCCATCCCAATCGATAGTCAACCGAAGCTGTGACATAGCCCATGCGCGCAAATCGATTGCACAACTCCACAACGGAGCTGTCTGTTCGGCCGCCAAGAGCGGATCCGTTTAGGTACTTCGGAAGGAAGTTGCCCGTGTGAAAAACCAAGATCAATGGACGGTTGGTTTCTGTGTCGCCTTCAGGCTCGTATACATCCATAAGCTGAGGCAGCGCCATGGGAGGCATGGCCTGTAAAGCGGGCAATACCGTGACGTTGGTCGCGTAGACCACATCCGTGGTGACGACGACAGACTCAAAGACTTCATCCAAGTAACGCTCTTGGGCCTGCATCGACAGGAAGCCCAAAGCACACAAGGCCAGCGTAAAATATTTTTTCATGAGAAAAGGTTTTGTTTCAACGCAAATTACCCCGCCTATAGCTCATTTGTATGAGGCCAAACCAAATCATATGAACCGTGGTTTTCAACAATCGAAGCCCTTAAGACTGGAATTAAACCCCTCAAGACCAAGCGCGTCTTATTCCTATAATTTTGCAGTTCAACCCTCTCCTTATGAAAAATATCGGCTTCTCATTGTCCGCAGTTCTGGTTTCCATTGGTTTGTTCGCGCAACCTGAGTTGGAGGCTTGGCAAATCAACACGGACGGTGCCAACGGGCAGTTCTGGAACAACGGACAATTGACGGACAACGGGGTCGTATGTGATGTTCAGCTCGTGCAGTTTTCAGCGGACAATGTCTACATCACCTCCACAGGTGTTCCCCGATATGCCACGGCTCCGTTCAATGATGGCAACCCCTCACAAGCCTCCGAAACGGCTTATTTATTCCGCATTCCCCGTCAACCCGAGCAGGGCCCTGCGGGAGGAACCGCAACCGGTCTGGGGCATACCGCTGTCTTGATCAATGGCGTTCCGACGTTCAATGCCCTCGATGCATTCTCTTACAACAACCAAAACATTTGGCATCAAAACGGGGGCTTTTTTGAGTTGGCCGGTTTCGACTGTGCCAAAGGCCATCCGGCGATGGGGCGATACCATCACCACTTGATGCCCAATCCATTCAGCGATTCGCAAGATGTCATCAATCCCGTTTGTTCGGATTACCCCAGTGAAGGATTGCTAACCATCGATTCCAACAGCCACAGCCCCATCCTTGGTTATGCGTTTGATGGCTATCCCATTTATGGCCCATATGCTTTTGCCAATGAAGATGGAACGGGTGAACTCGTGCGCGTGGAATCGAGTTATGCCGTGCGCAACATCTCCGTTCGGCATGAGCTCGCAGACGGCACCGTCCTCGACCCCAACCAATACGGTCCTGACGTGGGTGCCCTGGTAACACCCGCAATTCCCCCTGGTGCCGAGCCCGTCGAGGCCGTCTTGGGAGCCTACATTGAAGACTTCGAATTCATTGAAAACTCAGGACACCTCGATGTCCACAACGGTCGGTTCGGTATCACTCCGGAATACCCCAACGGCACGTACGCGTATTTCGCCACGATCGATGAAAACTGGAATCCGGCATTCCCCTATTTCTTCGCTTCTTATTACGGCGTCATTGCAACAGATAACTTTGGACAAGGCCCTCCGGGTCCAGGGGGCTCAGCCACCAATGTCTCGATCAATGAATCCGTCGAAACCTACGACTCCAACTCAATCATCGCCGAGAATGCATCCGAAAGCGCGGGCAGATGGTTTCCCAACCCAGCCAAGCAGACCATCACGTGGAGCGGAGAACAGCTGCCCGAAGCCTGTCAATTGTTGGACGCTCAAGGCCGTATAGTGAGCCACTGGACCTCAACTCATGGATCCCAATGGGAGCTTGGACATCTTGCGCCCGGCGCGTATTACATTGCTGGTTCAACCGGGATGCGCACTCCAATTCTGATTGAGAAATAACATGCAAATCCGTCGGTTGAGCTTTCTTGTTTTTTGTTTTGTGAACGGGAGTGCCTGGGCTCAAACTGCGCCTTGGGTTCAAGACACGGCCTGGGTGTCCCAAGGATGGGCGCATGCCAACCTCGCAGGATGGGAAGATCTTCGGGGGTTGAGTCCTTGGGGTGAAAATGCCATTGCAGGGGCTGTTCAGGTGTATGCCGAAGAAGGAGGGTCACACCCGGTCATCGTGCGCCTCAACGAAGACGCCGACCTGCATGTTTTATTCCCCTTTGAGCAGGACCTCGAACGGCCCACTCAAATTCAAGCCCTCGCTACGGATGAATCGGATCGGCTGTGGTGCGCACTCAACCAGCGTTCCCATGACAGCAGCCTCACATCCATTGGCGGAATCATGGTGTTGGACTCCGAGGGCGCTCCTGATTCGAGTTTTGGATCCGACACTTTACCCGGTTGGCTGTCCATTTATTATGGGAGTCCCTTTCAGGAATTGCATGGGCTGGACAAATCTGACGGCACGTGGTTGGCGAGCGGGATGGTGCTGGACCCTTGTTGTTTCCACCGGGAAATGCCCACGCTAGCTTTGCTCGATTCAGCCGGGCAATGGGTGGAGTCGTTCGGTACAAATGGACGTGTTGTGGTGGATGTTGGAGCCGCTGAAATTGTGGACACCCTGGGTCTAAGACCGGCATTCAACCGACATGAAATCGGCGGATTCTATGCCGCCACTGCGGCCACAGAAGGCGGATGGATTGCGGCCGGTGCCTATTCCAATGCGGCGCATTACGAAGTGCTCGTGTCCAAGCATGACGTGAACGGTTCGTTGGATCCGAGTTTTGGAGAGATGGGGATCGTCCATCTGAATTTGAATCCTGGCGTCAACCACTGGGCTCAGGATCTCCGAATTGAAAATGACGGCATCATTTCACTCAATGTCGTTTCGCATGGTGGTGGCGATTTGCCGACGGGCTGGCACGGGCTAACCTTGGATGCCACGGGCACACCCCTTCAGTGGGAAACTGCGGAGACGGCCGCTCCTTGGACGAGTTGTGGTTTTCTGAACACACCCGGTCCATGGCCAATGGGCGTTGGGTTTGTCGAAGGGGCTGTCGCACCCTCATTGGTTTCCTACTCCGAAGAATTGAACGAGGCACCACCCATTCTTTCGCTCGAACCTTTGCTCATTCCTGAAGGAGAATGGGCTGGATTTCAATGCGTCTACCACCCTGACTGGAGCGGACTGATCGTTGCAGGTCGTTTTGAAGAACTCTCCAACGACGGGGAAGTTGATTCACAAATCCAGTTATCACTTTGGCAGGAAGTCGCCACCCATATTTCACTCGAATCTCCCGATCAAGTGGCAACTGGACAGCTCTACCCGAATCCGGTTTTAGCCGGAAATTTCCTGCACCTCGATCAGGTCGCAACAGAATACGCACCGTCGGAAACGTGGGTATTGTGGGACATCAATGGACGGCAATTAACCCATTGGCCTGCCTCTTTGCAGTCACTTCAAATCGACACCGATATCCCTTCAGGCATTTATATTCTCGAGGCACCCTCGCCATCAATGGAGCGATTTCGGCTGATTATTGAGTGAAAACTTCCTACATTTCAACATGAGAATTTCACCCCCTTCCCCGTTCCTTCTTGGATTGTCCTTGATGCTCATCTCGGTCTCCACGTTTGCTCAAACTGGATTGCAATACCCTGAGGACAATTCTGCGGTTAAAAGCGCTGAAGTCATGCCCGTTTTGCTCGGTTGCGAGGATGCGGTCGAGCCTGAAAAAAGACAATCCTGCACCAACGATGGCATCATGACGCACATCATGAATGAACTCATATACCCCGAAGAAGCCCAAAACAAAGGTCTTGAAGGCACGGTCGTGGTTGAGTTCGTGGTCAACGTCAAGGGTGTTGTAAGCGACGTCAAAATTCTCCGAGGTTTAGGGCCTTTGGATGAAGCCGCCATGGAAGTGGTTCGCAGTTTGCCCCATTTCACGCCTGGACTTGAGAACGGCAAGCCCGTCAATGTGAAATATGCCTTGCCGATTCGTTTCTCTTTAGCCGATTGATTCCACCCCTTTCCCTAACGCAGATGCGTTCGTTGCACGGATGCTTTTTCTTGTGTTGTCTTTTTTTCTTGACCCGTTGCGGTCAAGAGCAGCAGACGATTGTGATCCAAAAGCGCAAGCAAAAACCACAAGCCGATTTGACCGTTCGTAAGGAGGTCAAAACCATTGCTTTCGGCAGTTGTTCCCACCCGGATGCACCCATGCCGGCTTTGCATGTCGCTGTGGAGCAAAAAGCCGATCTCTTCATTTGGCTTGGCGACAATGTCTACGGCGACACCCGCAACATTGAGACGCTCATTTCAGACTATGCGATGCTCGGGGGGCACGACGATTTTCAGGAACTCGCCCAACATACCCGCATGCTCGCTACGTGGGACGATCACGATTATGGCTGGAATGATGCGGGCCGTCATTACCCGCTTCGCGAAGCATCCAAAGAGGCGTTTCTTTCATTTTGGAAGGAGCCGGAATTCTCCCCGCGCAGAACACGACCTGGGATCTATATGAGCTATCTTTTTGACGGAGGACGTCAGGACGTCCATGTCTTATTGCTCGACACCCGTTCCTTTCGAGATGAACTGATCCATGCTTCGGGCATTTCATTTCAAGGAACCAACGGCATTGGATACGCCGCAGACTATGTTCCTCATACCACAGCGGATTCAACGCTTCTAGGCACCGAACAATGGGCCTGGTTAGAGGATCAATTCGAAGTCAAAGCAGACGTTCGCATCATCGGATCTTCCACCCAATTCGGTATCGAGTGGAATGGATATGAATGCTGGGGGAACTTTCCGCATGAACAAGAAAAAATGGCTCAATTGATCGAAAAATCCCATGCGCTCGATCGTCAAATGGGACGCCCCGAAGTTCCTGTTGTTTTCATTTCTGGAGATGTCCACTATGGCGAAATCTCTGGTTGGAAATCCCGTGAAGAGGGATTGAATACATCTCTCGACACCCTGTTTGACGTGACTTCGAGCGGAATCACATCCAAGTGGGATTTTGCCACGCCCAATGGAAATCGCCTCGAAGGTCCTTTGATGGATAACAACATCGGGATGCTTCAAATTGGCCGCCCACGGCAAGCCTTTGTGGTAGCTGAACTGTGGGACGCTCAAGGAGAAAAACGCATCTCTCGGGATCTGGTTGTGAGACCTTGACCCAAAACACTTAAAATCAACTGTTTAATCCGGTTGTTTTCGCACAATTGCAAATTAAAATGCTGTTTTCGCAGATTCCGCCTCATCTTTGCACAGCGAATAGGTCAGGTTGTTCATAACCTTTGAAACCATCGCAGGCGCGTTATCCCTAGTTGAACGCGCAATCGGACGATAGCGAATGGCTCTCCCGAATTTCAAACAATCAATTCGACTTGGGACGTTTACCGCACACGTTTTTGTGCGGATTGATTCCTTTCATTTTTGAGTTTATTTACTGACCTGGGCCTATGCCCTGAAGTGCTTGACGCACTCAAACCGCTTGGATATTCCGAGCCCACCCCTATTCAAGCAGAAGCCATACCCGTTGTGATCAATGGTCAAGATGTGCTTGGATGTGCTCAAACAGGAACCGGTAAAACCGCTGCGTTTGCCCTTCCTATGATCCACAATTTGATCCAACAAGAGTTGCCACAAAGTGGTCGACGACAGCCTCGGGGCCTGATCTTGACTCCGACGCGTGAGTTGGCCACACAGATTGGCGTTAACCTCAACGATTACAGCACCCAAACTCGTTTGCGAACTACAACCATTTTTGGTGGTGTTTCACAAAACCGACAGGTGGATGCGCTCCGTCGTGGTGTCGATATTGTGGTCGCAACGCCAGGGCGTTTATTGGATTTGGTGAATCAACGCCATTTGGACCTGCGTGATATCACGACCCTCGTACTTGACGAAGCGGATACCATGTTGGACATGGGATTCATCAACGACATTCGGAAGATCATCGCGATGCTTCCTACCGAACGCCAAACGTTGTTCTTCTCGGCTACCATGCCACCGAACATTGTAAAGCTTTCCAGTGACATTCTTCGTTCGCCTGTGCGCATTGAAGTTGCTCGCCAAAGTTCCGCTGCAGAAACAGTCGAGCAAACCATTTATTCCATCCGTCAAAACGATAAGCGCGACTTGCTCGTAGCCATTTTGAAGGAGGACGATGTAGATTCAGCCCTGGTTTTTACCCGAACCAAATACGGTGCGGATAAGGTCGCTAAGCACTTGAGCGTCTCAGGCATCCAAGCCGAAGCCATTCATGGCAACAAAAGCCAGCCACAGCGGGACCGGGCCATGAACGGATTCAAAAAAGGCAAGATTCGCGTATTGGTCGCGACCGATATTGCTTCTCGTGGAATTGACGTCGATGAGTTGAGCCATGTCATCAACTTCGAATTGCCCAACGTTCCTGAATCGTATGTGCACCGGATCGGAAGAACCGGCCGTGCAGGATCCAGCGGAAAGGCACTCAGTTTCTGCAACGAAGCGGATGAACGCAAGTACTTGCGTGACATTCAAAACCTCATTCAACGAGAGCTCCCTGTTGACGCTTCGCATGAGTGGCACCTCGAGATGCCCCCAGTGAGCACCATTACGGGTGCCACTTCCAAGAAAAAAGCGGGGCGTTCAGGTCAAGGTCAATCGCGATCCAATGATGGATCTCGTGGCCGCAATTCTGACAATCGGCGGGACCGGCCTCAAGGCGGTGGACGCGGGGGGAATAGCAACGGCCGTGGCCCTTCATCTCGGAACTCCGATTCCGATCGTTCCGATAGCCGCGGTGGTCGTCCCGGTGGAAACGCCGGCAACCGATCCGGTTCAGACCGCCGAACAACCAGTTCAGCGGACCGCAAACCACAAACGGCTCGAGGTGATGGCCGTTCAGACGGGCGTCGAAGCGATGACCGCGTTTCACGCGGAGGAAATCAAGAACGTGGAGGCCGAGGACCAGCAAGGTCCGACAGCCGACAAGGCGACCGCAGAAATGATGATCGCTCAGCACGCTCTGGAGATCGTCGTGAAAATAGTCGCGGAAGCGCCGGAGGTTCAGACCGACCAAAGCGTCAAGATAATCGTCCGGAACAAAGCGGCTCAACCGCTTCCAAACCACAAAAGCCCGTCTTCAAACCAAGCGAACCAAGTAAGGCTCGACGGACCTTTGGAGGATTCTTTGGATTTGGTAAGGGCGAATGATTCAAAGTTTGGCCTGAGAATTGCACCTTTGTAGGGTATGGATTCTCAACGCATTCTTATTATTACCTCAACGGCACTCGCTTTAGCTTGTGCCGTTTTGGGTTACCAACTTTACGAGCGAAATGGAGATGTCGAGCAGGGCGAATCCGACCTTGCTGCACTTTCACTCGAAAAGGAACACGTACTTTTTGATTTAGAAAAGCTTCGTTTCAGTTACGATACGCTCGACACGGAAAACGCGCTCATGATCGCTGAGATCGCCGACCAGCGCGCCCAAATTGATGGTCTCGTTCAACAAGTCCGCAATGGCAACTGGTCGCTTTCTCGTGCCAAAAAAGAAGCCGAGTCCTTGCGCATGATCATGAAAGGATATGTGGTGACCATAGACTCTCTCAACCAGCTCAACTTGGCATTGATCGATGAGAATGACCAGATGCGAGCGCGTGTGGAGGAAATCCAAGAGCGCAATGCCAATTTGGTGACGCGGCAGCAAAACATGGAGGAGATTATTAGCACAGGACAGACCTTACAGGCTTCTGAATCCAGTGCTTCTGGTATTCGCATATTGAGCAATGGAAAACAACGTGAAACCAACCGTTCAGCGCGAACGGACATGGTGAGGGTCTGCTTCACCTTGTTGGAGAATCAAATCGCTCCTTCTGGGAATAAATTGCTGCATCTGCAGGTCACAACAGAAACGGGCGAGGTCCTCCCTGGAAATCAATCTGAAACTACATCTGATGATGCCGTGCTCGTCAGCGCTTCCCGCCAACTGGACTATGCCAATGAGCGATTGGAAGCGTGTGTATTCTTTATGCCGCTTGCCCCATTGCCTGAGGGCATTTACACCATTGCAATTCTTGAAGACACAACCAAGATTGGTGAAACCCAACTGGTTCTGTATTGACCATCACGTCTTCAACGCCCCCATTTAGGGCAGGTATTGCAGCTTTTTTTTGCATTGCGATGATCGCCGCCAATCAGGTATCCTAAGGCGAAGGCACCTTCGAAATAGCCGATGCTTTGCTCCGCACCGGCACTCCCTGGGCCTTGAATTCGAATCCAAGGAAGTCTCACCCCGCCAACATGGGCCGTCGTTTGCACGAAAAACCGACGGTGCACCTGCATTCTCAGGCCTGAATGGAATCCCAACCCCAATCCACTGATGTGTTGGGCGTTTTTTCGACGTTCATCAGCCCATCTGAAATCTGTGCTGCAGACCACGATTCCCGCTCCGGCAGCACCGAACGCACTCAGAGCAACATGCGCGCGTTTCGAAGCCCAAATGGACCACTCTCGTTCCATGCTGAATCGAACAAAGTTCATCCCATCGCTGTGCTCCAAGTTGAATTCAGGGCTCCAATAAATGCCTTCATTGTCATATTCCAACACCGGGTTTTCTGGAGAAACAATGCCCATGTCAGCAGCGCTCGCAAAACCCGATACATTGACAAATTGCTTGCTCAGTTTGTATTTCATGTGATCCCAACCTGCTGAAAACCACCACTTATCTGATATTTTCTTTCCAAATCGGGCGTTGTACTGCGGGATCGTAAATAGCCCCGGATGAAAATACACTTTGGTTTGAAATCGCTCGGGCATGTCATTTGCCTGCGCGTCATGGAGGGTCAAATCAAAATCTCCACCTTCACCCGTACCCCAAATGTGCACATCGGAAGTCGTGTACATGGAGCGATTGTACCCCCAAGTGATGTACCAATCACCCTCCTGCGATTGTGCATTCCCATCCATCACACCCAGGCCGCAAAACATCAGCAGCGAAAAAACTCCTTTCACACGTTTGTCAATCCCCATCATGCCTTGAAAAATCATGCTCCAAAAGTAAGTGGTTCGTGGATTTGATTTGCGCAATGATTGCAGACAAAGACACGAACAAGTCGATGACGACCACAGCAAGAGGCCGATGGGGCGAGACCCTAGCAGCCGCGCATTTCAAAACCTTGGGTTACACGCTGGTCGCTCGGAACTGGCGTCACCAGAAATTCGAAATCGACCTCATCGTCTGCACAGACGATCAGTGGGTTTTCGTTGAAGTTAAAACACGAAAAAAAGGCTATTTCGAATGCGCCTTGGAAGCCGTTGATCTTGGCAAACAGGAACGAATCATCAAAGCCGCGCATCAGTACATTCTGCGCCAAAGCAATGGGACAAAGGCTGTGCGATTCGATATTTTGTGCGTCGAATATGGTCACACCGATTGGCGAATTCAGCACATACCAGACGCTTTCATTTCACTGCCCTGAAGCCGTTATCTTTGTGTCATAATGAGGAAAACTCCTTCCGCAGGCCGACGAGCCTCAACAACCGGTTCAAAAGGCCCATCGAAGTCGACGAAAAGAGCCACGCCAGGTGGTCGTAAGACCGGTGTGACCAAGACATTCCGACCCGGAACAGCGGGCAAGCCGCAGACGGGTAAACCCCCTCACGCCTTTGGTGGAACCAAAAAGATTGCTTCTGCAAAAAAGCCCTTGCCCAATAGCAATGCGCCGATGCGGCTGAATCGTTTTGTCTCCAATGCCGGGATCTGTTCGCGCCGGGAAGCCGATGTCCTCATCGAGTCCGGTGCCGTCATGGTCAACGGAGAGATTGTGACCTCCATGGGCTTCAAGGTGGCAACAACCGACACCGTCCAGGTAGGCGGAGAGTCCATTCGCCCCGATGCCAAGCGCTACGTCCTGTTGAATAAACCCAAGGGATTTGGGACTTCAATTGCTGATTTTAACGCACGGCGCGGCGTAATGGAGTTGGTCCAGAAAGCCTGCAAAGAAGAAATTCGGCCGCTCGACAAGTTGGACCGCGAAAGCACCGGCTTGATGCTATTCACGAATGATGAGCCATTGGCCGTTCGGCTCAATGATCCACGGAGTGGCATGAAACGCCTCTACCATGTCGTGCTATCAGACAAGTTGAGCTCAACGCATTTGGACGCAATGAAGGCTGGTTTTGTTCTGGATGAAGGTTTCGTGAAGGCTTCTCAAGTCGAGGTGGTTGGAGAGGATCGTCATCAAATTGGCCTGGAAATTTTGTCCAGCAGAAGCCGCATTGCACGTCGGATGTTCGAGCATTTCGGTTACAAAGTTCACAAGGTTGATCGTGTGATGATCGGTCCACTCTCTAAGAAAAACGTCCCACGAGGCACCTTTAGACATCTAACAGAAGCAGAAATTAATTTACTGCTCATGTCCTCCTAAATATTCGATCGATGCGCAGCTTAGTCATCATTCCTACCTACAATGAAATCGAGAACATCGAAAGGATGCTCGAAACAGCGGTCGCTTTAGAGCCCCCCTTTCACATTCTCATTGTAGACGATGGATCCCCAGACGGAACAGCTGATGCCGTTTTGTCTTTTCAAAAACGTCATCCAGCGCAAATTCACCTGCTTCAACGCGCCGGAAAACTCGGCCTTGGAACCGCCTATATCGCTGGTTTTCAATGGGCAATTGAACGGGAATACGATTTAATCTATGAGATGGACTGTGACTTCTCACACAATCCAAAAGACTTAATTCGCCTTCGTCAAGCTTGTGTTGATGGCGCTGACGTCGCTGTCGGATCACGCTATGTCAAAGGGGGTGGTGTGAGCAATTGGCCAATCGGACGGATTTTAATGAGCTATTTCGCATCGGTTTATGTCAACACAATTTTGTGGCTCGGGGTGCGCGATAGCACCGCGGGGTTCAAGTGCTATCGACGCGAAGTCTTAGAGTCGATTGACTTGAAACAAATCCGCTTCATTGGCTACGCCTTTCAAATTGAGATGAAGTACAATGCGAAACAATTGGGATTTCGCATTCAAGAGGTTCCCATCACCTTCTCGGACCGTGAGTTTGGAACGAGCAAAATGAGCATGGGTATTTTTAAGGAGGCTTTTCTTGGTGTTCTTCAAATGCGCCTTCGGCGCGTAAAAGCCGCGCCCAGCAAGTCATGACGTCTGTGCAACCGACCCTTTTTAAGCAGGGAATCATCGTCAACGAAGGGCGCAGTGAAGTCGGTGATGTCCTAACTGGATTGGATGGAACCATTGTAGCCGTAGGAGGCGACCTATCAAATCACCCCGGTTCTAACAACGCCATTATCGTAGACGCAAAGGACCATTGGTTGTTGCCCGGATGCATCGATGACCAAGTACACTTTCGGGAACCTGGATTGACACACAAGGCCGAAATCGCAACGGAATCTGCAGCCGCCGCAGCCGGAGGAATTACATCCTTCATGGAAATGCCCAACACCGTGCCTCAAGCGCTCACGCAGCAGCTCTTAGAAGATAAGTATGAACGCGCCGCAGAGGTGAGCGCTGTGAATTACTCGTTTTTCATGGGTGCTTCCAATGACAATCTGGACGAGGTGCTCAAAACTGACCCCAAACGGGTGTGTGGAATTAAGGTGTTTATGGGCTCTTCAACGGGCAATATGCTTGTCGATAACAGGGAAGTCCTGGAAGGAGTTTTCAAGGAAAGCCCTATGATTGTGGCAACCCACTGTGAAGATGAGGCAACGATCCGTCGCAACACCGAGTTGGCACGTGGGCAATTTGGTGAAGCCGTCCCCATCCATCATCACCCGATCATCCGCAACGCCGAAGCGTGCTACCGCAGCTCCTCCATGGCCGTAGAATTGGCCGAAAAATGGAACACACGGCTGCATATTTTGCACATTTCTAGCGCGAAGGAGGTGAGCCTTTTCCGAAATGACATCCCAACATCTGAAAAGCGCATCACCGCTGAAGCATGCGTGCACCACCTGTGGTTTACCGATTCAGATTATGAGCAAAAAGGAACCCATATCAAGTGGAATCCTGCGGTCAAAACAGCCGCCGACCGAGCGGAAATACGGGCAGGCTTGCTTGATGGCAGAATCGACGTCGTCGCGACAGACCATGCACCCCATACGCTGGAAGAAAAGCAGCAATCGTATTTCAAAGCGCCTTCAGGAGGCCCTTTGGTTCAGCATGCCTTGGTTGCCATGCTTGAATTAGTCCATCAAGGTGTTTTACCCATTCATGAAGTGGCCAACCTCATGGCCCACCGGGTGGCGACAGTCTTTGACATTCCAGATCGAGGATACATTCGTCCCGGGTATCAAGCGGATTTAACCTTGGTTCACCCCAACGCCATTTGGACGGTTGAGCGCCGTGATTTGCTTTACAAATGCGGTTGGTCTCCCTTTGAAGGAACAGCGTTTCGGTCACGTGTCAAAGGAACTTGGGTCAATGGCACCCATGTTTTTGATGGGCATTCCGTCCAAACTTCACAAGGCAACCATGCCGGCCAGCGGCTCACTTTTGCACGATGAGTCGACTCATGCTAATGATGCTGCTCGTTGCGATGAGCGCCTGCTCTTCTTCGAGACAATCAGGAGTCGAATCTCCTGATGAAATCGTTTCACGAGACACCTTTTTATTGATGCTCACAGAGGTGCAATTGATTGAAGGCGTCTTCAAACAGCGCTTGCTTCGCAATGACGACGAAGACATGCTCCTGAAAAGTCATTATGCTGAGCTTTTTCAGCGATTTGAAATCACAGAAGAACGATTTCTTCAGAGTTACCGATGGTGGTATGAACATCCCTCAGAGATGGACAATCTGCTGCAAGAAGCCGCTGAAGGGCTGACCGCCATGGAGCGCATTTCCATCCAATCTGAATCCGATTCCACATCGGAACGGCGTCAACGTTAGCGGGGGCTCAGCTGCTCCAAAAATGCCTTCGCTGTTTCATGGATGGTCTCATTGACTTGTTGATAGTGCCAAATCACCCCTTGTTCCGATAATGTTTGTTCCAATCGATTGGTTTCATAGCGATGGTTTCGATGGGTATTGACAACGGAGTCCTTTGTCACTCGTGAGCGCTTTCCCGTCACACGCTCCCACATCATGGACAAACGCCATGCCAGTCCCATCATCCATGTTTTGACAGGACGCGCAGGACTTGGGCGGTTGAATTCAAGTGCCATTTGATCAAATACAGATTGATAAGAACGGTTTTCTGCATTCAACAAGTACCTCTTTCCCCAACACCCATGGTCCGCCAGCAGCACACAGGCCCTTGCTACGTCCTTTGCCGCAACGAACCCGTTGGATCCTGTTGGGTACCACTTCAAGCCCTGATGCACCATGGAAAACAACGCAGAAGAACTGCGCTCAAAATCTCCAGCACCAAGGATCACTGTTGGATTGACCGTTAAAACATTCAGCCCTTCTTCCTGACCTCGCCAAACCTGCAACTCCGATTCAAATTTGCTTTTTGCATAGGGCGTGACGTCCGGTCCATTCTCGAAAGGGACATCCTCGTGCACGGATTCTCCTTCCACTCGGCCCAAAGCCGATACAGAGCTCATATGAACCAATTCAGACACCCCCACATGCAGCATGGCATTGACCAGCACCTCCGTTGCATCGCGATTGATTTGCATCATAAGCTCTGCATCCTTGGGGTGAAAAGACACCACTGCTGCCAAATGGTAAACACGAGAGCAGCCCTTGATCGCATCTTCCAGAAAAGACCCATCCCTCAAATCCCCCTCGCACCACTCTAGTTTTTGATCATTCAATCCACGGCTCGCCAAGAAATCCAGGAGCGCCTTTCGATTCGACGATGGTCGACACATCAGACGGACCGTTCGGCCTTCCGACAGGAGCTCGGCAACCAAATAACGCCCTACCAATCCTGTCCCACCCGTTACGAATTCCATGTTTCAAATTTAGTTGGAGAATCCGCCCGAAATTCGCAACTCACATGGCACGTTCTAAACACATCCAGCAGATTCTTGATCGGCTTCCCCATGAGCCCGGTGTTTACCAGCACTTCGATAGCGAGGGCAAACTTCTGTACGTTGGGAAGGCCAAGGATTTAAAGAAGCGCGTCACGAGTTATTTCACCAAGCAGCAGCACGAAAACGGGAAGACCCGGCTATTGGTTTCAAAAATCGCTGACGTCCAGTGGCTCATTACGCCCACAGAAGCCGATGCCCTGCTGTTGGAAAATAGCCTGATCAAAGAGCACAAGCCGATCTACAACATCCAGCTCAAAGACGACAAGACCTACCCCTTCATTGTCATCAAGAAAGAGCCGTTTCCGAGGGTCTTTGCCACGCGTCAATTCATCCGTGATGGTAGTGAGTACTTCGGACCTTTTCCCAGTGTGAAAACGATGCACACCGTGTTGGAGTTGTGCCGAAAGCTCTATCCCATTAGGACGTGCGCGCTATCCTTGACTGAAAGCAACATCAAAAACGATAAGTTCAGGGTGTGCCTGGAGTATCACATCGGCAACTGCTTGGGCCCTTGCGTTGGACACCAGCAAGCGGATGATTATGAAAAGAGCATCGATGCCATCCGTTATCTACTTCGAGGCAATTTAACCGAAGTCGTGCGCCTGTTGGAAGGACAAATGAAATCCGCTGCGGAATCCCTTGCCTTTGAAGAGGCTGAGCGGTTCAAGTTGCGCCTGCAGTCCGTTCGAAAATATCAAGCTAAAAACACCATTGTTCATCCGACCATCACCGATGTAGAGGTCTTCACGGTGGTCCAAGATGCTCGTTGCGCCTATGTCAACTTTCTCAAGGTGCAAAACGGCTCCATCATTCAAGGTCATACGGCCGAAGTAAAAAGAAGGCTTGGAGAGGAAAACAAGGAGGTGCTCGAGGCCGCGATTGTACAAATGCGCGACCGATTTGGAAGCCAATCACGGACCATTTACACGCCCTTTCTCGTCGAATTGGCTTTGCCCGAAGTCACGTGCCATGTGCCACAACGCGGTGACAAGCTGCGGTTGGTTGAGCTTTCTGAACGCAATGCTAAATTTTTCATGCGCGACCGGCAGAAACAATTGGAGCAAACCAATCCTGAAGCCGCCACGCAGCGGATTCTTGAGACGATGCAAGAGGATCTTCGTCTAACATCTTTGCCCGTTCACATTGAATGTTTTGACAACAGCAATATCCAGGGCACACATCCTGCATCGGCCTGTGTTGTCTTCAAAAATGGAAAGCCCGCCAAGTCCGACTACCGAAAGTTCAACATCAAGACAGTGACAGGACCTGACGATTTTGCATCGATGCGAGAGGTCGTCTACCGACGTTACAAGCGCTTATCAGAGGAAGGGGAATCCTTGCCTCAGTTGATCATCATCGATGGGGGAAAGGGACAGTTGTCTCATGCGATGGAGGCCCTAGAGGAATTGGGATTGCGCGGAGAAATTGCCATCATCGGCATTGCCAAACGCCTTGAGGAAATTTTCTTCCCGGGCGATAGCCTGCCGCTGTTCATTGATAAGCGGTCTTCTACACTGAAGCTCATTCAGCACTTGCGCAACGAAGCACACCGGTTTTCACTTGCACACCACCGCGATCGACGCAGCAAGGCTGCATTGCATTCAGAGCTAGACGACATCAAAGGCATTGGCAGCGTAACCCGCCACAAGCTGATGGCGCATTTTAAAACGGTTATCGCGATTCGTCAAGCAACTGAAATTCAACTTCTGGAAGTCGTGAATCTCAAGGTGGCGAAGAGCATCATACAGCACTTCACGGAGGTGCTCTGAAAAAACTGGACAGGAGATGATCGGTTTCTTAATTCCCCAGTCAGCTGAACAAACAACGGAGAAAATTATCCGCAGCCTTCAAGGCGAAGGTTGCGATTGAGGCGCTCAAGGAGCGCAAAACGGTTTGAGAACTTGCTGCTGAGTTCGAGGTCCACCCATCTCAGGTCAGCATATGGAAACGCGAGTTTCTGGAATACAGCGCTTCTGTATTTGAGGGCGATAGAAAGAAGGGCCAGCGCATCGAAGAGCTAGAGGCTGAGCGAGAAGCGACCTTTAAGAAGAGCGGTCGTCTGACGATGGATAACGATTGCCTAAAAAAAAGCTCGGGTGATGCGTACTTCAGAAAAGCGGTCGCTTATCGAGCGTCCTAGCCCTGAGCTCAGCGTAATCCGCCAGTGCGAGTTGATGGGGCTTGAGCGGTCGACGTTCTACTGCCGTGTGGCGCCTCTTTCAGCAGATGAGCTGCCGATGACGCGCAAACTGGACGAGCTTTATGCTGAGGATCCCACGCGAAGAACCCGAAGGATGAGCGACGAATTGAACAAGTCTGGATTCAACGCGGGCCGGGGCCGCACGCGCCGCCTGATGCAGATGATGCGCATGAAAACGATTTACTGTTGGCCCCGCACAACTGTCTGTGGTCCGGCGAAGTACAAGGCGCCGTACTTGCTTCGGAAGCTGAAAATCCAGCGCCCCAATCAGGTCTGGGCGCTGGACATCAGCTACATGCCACTGAACCGAGGATACGTGTACCTGCTGGTAATCATCGACTGGAAAACACGGTGCGTCCTAGGATGGAGCCTCTCCAATACCATGGAAGCGGCCTGGGTGGTTGAAACGCTATCAGACACAGTGGACCGCTAAGGCAAGCCTGAGATTCTCAACTCGGACCAGGGAGCGCAGTTTACCTCTGACGAATACGTCTCCTTTGTCAAAGGATTGGAAACGGTGCGCATGTCAATGGACGGAAAGGGTCGGGCCATAGACAACGTGATTGTGGAGCGATTCTTCCGAACCATCCAATACGAAAAGCTCTACATCGAGGTGCCCCAAACAGCCGCTAACACTTTTAGAATGTGCATGGAATTCATTGCCTACTATAACGACAGGCGAGATCATTCCTCATTGGGCAAACGGCCACCAATGAGCGTTTACAAGCAGGCCGAAGGAATCAGACAAACCAAACTAAATAAAACTTAACTCGACCTGAAATCTGTCCAGTCAGACCGAACCACCTCTTCACGCAGTCGGATTTCTGATTGTTTTAATTCAAAAAACGGGCGCCCGCTCCTACCACGCAGCGATCTGAAAAAATCCGGTGACGGTTGGCTGCGATGCGCCGGTAAGTCCATCGGGTCAGCGGCTTCAAAACAGACGAGCAAGCCAGCTGGGTGAGTTGCTTGTAAGGTGCTTGCAACGTTTTCCCGAGTCGACTCAAAGCCTCCACTTCGGTACAGGCTTCTCCTTCTGCATATACCACCAAAGACTGCAACGGTGGAGTACGCAATTCAACTGGCAGCAATTTGGCAGCCGTTTCTCCTTGCAGCGGTGCAAAATGCAAGCCACTGGTCTCATCTCCCCACGTCAGGCACTGCTGCACTGCTCGGCTGCACAAACCACACACTCCGTCATAAAATAAAATGGGATCGCTCACCGCTTCGCTCACCATTGGAAATGTGGATCTACCATGCCGGTTGTCAGGCTCTGATAGGCCAACACCAGCTCCTCCACAATGGCCGAAGCCGGTTGGATCTGATTGATTTGACCACTGACCTGCCCAATTTCAAGTTCCCCTTCGATTAAGTCCCCTTCGAACATGCCTTTTTTAGCGCGCCCTCGCCCGAGCAGTTCGCGCAAGGCATCCTCGCCAACGCCAGCGTCTTCAGCGGCAGCGACCTGCTGTGCAAAAGGGTTATCCAATAAACGCACCGGAGTCAAGTCTTTGAGTCGCAATAGCGTTTCTCCTTCTGTGGCATCCACGATGCGGTCTTTGAAGGCTCGATGTGCTGACGATTCGGAGGTCGCTACAAAGCGACTGCCTATCTGCACTCCTTCTGCCCCCAAGGCAAACGCTGCCAGCGTCGTTCGGCCGTCATGAATTCCACCGGCTGCGATCACCGGAATCTTAACCGCATCGACAACAGCAGGAACCAAACACAGCGTCGTTGTTTCCTCTCTTCCGTTGTGACCGCCTGCCTCAAAGCCTTCTGCGACCACCGCATCCACTCCTGCCGCTTCGGCTTTCAAAGCAAACTTGACGCTGCTAACGACATGAACCACACGGATGCCCTTCGCTTGGAGTGACGGAGTCCATTTTGAAGGGTTTCCCGCACTGCTAAAAACAATGGGGACACCCAGCTCCATGATCGTCTGCATGTGCTCTTCTACCGAGGGGTAAATCAATGGTACGTTCACAGCAAATGGCCGATCCGTTGCCGCTTGGCATTTTAAAATCTGGTCTCGCAAGACCTCTGGATACATGGACCCCGCTCCAATGATGCCCAATCCGCCTGCGTTGGAAACAGCGCTGGCCAATTCCCAGCCGCTACACCAAATCATTCCCGCTTGAATGATGGGCCATCGAATGCCGAAAAGGGCTTGAATGCGGTTCATGGTTGAAAGAGATTGAGGTTGGCTTCTTCGACATCTGGATTGCGGACTTCCGCATCAAAAAATGACCGCGCATTTTCGGACAACCGCTGCCATTCCATTGCATCTACATTCAGCGCGACCTCCAATCCGTGCAACCAAGTGGCGCGTTCCAATGGCCAATCCCATCCAATGCCTTTTGACTCGAGTTCACGCCAAGGTGTGCGATCACTGATCAAAACAGGGCAGCCATTGGCCCAGGCCTCCACGATGGAATGTCCGAAATTTTCTTGGGTCGTTGACGACAACAAGTAGTGCGATTGCTGCCAGTAAGGACCCAATGCCGTTGGGGGCATTCCTCCCAAAAACTCCACGTCAACACGGTCTTGGTTCTTCGCCATCGCCATCAACTCCTCCTGGTATTCCTTGTCCTCGACGGGGCCGATGAAGGTCATTTTGATCGGACGAGCACTCGTGACATTGAGGAGAGCTTCCAATCCAAAGTGCAGGTTCTTAACCCGATGAATCCGACCAATCGAAACAACTCGCCACTGCGATTGGTTGCGGGTTACGTTGTTGGGGACGACCCCGCTTGGAATGTTCTGTGCAATCCGACAATCCGCGCCCATAAACTGTCCGAGGACCTCATCACGTTCGGCAGATGTCGACGCATGCCAACGGACATTTCGAAACAAACCAATCGCCCGAGCATACGCCAAGAAAACGCGTTTTTTCAGCGGCTTCAAACTCAAGGCAGCAACCCCTAGCATTCCACGAGGTGCCAATGCGATCCTCGTGGAGTCCAGTTTCCGAGCCGCACGCAAGGGGACCAACGTAAAGTGCTTCGAATAAACACTGTTCAGGTGAATCCAATCAGGCTTAATTTCCATCAAAACCCGCGACCAAGACGAGGTGTTCCAGTTCGGTTTTGTCCAATGCATCACCTGAATCTGGCCCTGATCAGATGGCAACTCATTCCAAACATTCAATGGAACAGAAAGCGGTTCTTCCTCACCTAAATCATAGGCTCCTGAAACCACCCAGACATCGTGGGTTTGGGCCAACAAACTGACTAGATTGAATGTGCTACGAATCGGCCCACCCGCGCGGTATGCAGGCGGAAACCAATCCACTGACACCAGGATCCGTTGGCGATTGGATTCAAGCGATGCCATGGCGCTTCATCCAGTTTCCGAGAACCACGAGCATCCAAACACGCGAAAAAGTCCAGCGGGCATCGCCTGCCAGGAATGCCTGCCAGATTCGATCAATCTGTTTGGTATGCATCGAATCCAAGCCCGACAACGCCTCCAAACCCTCCTCACAAAGTGGCTTCAATTCAGCGCGCATCCATTGCTCCCATGGCAAGGTGAATCCCATTTTTGGTCGATTGACCACTTCCTTGGGTAGCAAATCAGGCAGCGCATCGGTCAATAACTTCTTCGGCGTATGCGGCCATTTTTCCTCATCCGAAGCCGCCATGGCTTCCACGACCAAATGGTGATCCAGGAACGGCACCCGTACTTCCAAGGCATGCGCCATGGACATCTGGTCGGTATCCCGCAAAAGGGTATGGCCCATGTAGGTGTGCATTTCCGCCAGGCTCACCTTGCTCAAAAAAGGCAAGTCAAATCCCGCTGTTCCGGGTTCCAAGGCTTCCTTCATCCAGCCAAAAACAGCATTGGGGTGGTGGGCCAATTCCGGCGCCATTTTCCGCAAATCCCGCTCCAGTAGCATTTGCCGGGAAAGCGGGTAGGTGTGCTCCAAATCGAAGTAATCTCCCGCCAAGATATCCGCCATTTTGCGCGCCGTACCCGTGGGTTTGGCGGCGGCATACACTGAACCCGCCAATTTCCTCAAGCCCTTTGGCCAGGAGGCCAACCAACGCTTTTGCACCAGGTCATGGGAACGGGTGAACACCGGATATCCGGCAAACAACTCATCGCCACCCAATCCACTCAGGGCAACAGTAATGCCCTCCTTTTTCGTCGCTGCACTGACTACAAACGTATTGGGACCATCGCCCGAAGGATGATCCATGGCCTCCAAAGCGGCGGGGACCTGTTCCAAGAAATTGTCCGCGGTCAGACGGATTTCATGGTGGTCCGTCTGGAACCGCTTTGCAATGAGTCGTGAATAAGGACCTTCGTCGAATTGCCCTTCATCAAACGTGACACTGAAGGTCGAGATTGGACGCTCTGACACTTCTTGCATCAATCCCACAATGGCGCTTGAATCAATTCCTCCAGACAAAAAAGCTCCCAACGGAACATCTGCACGCATCCGCAGGCGAACGGCCTCTTTCAAATGGTGACGGACCCGCTCAGTTCTTTCTTTTCGCGAAGCGACCGGAGACAAAGCCATGGCTTCATGCGCGGCGTCCCACCACTTCTCCAACTCCATTTCTTCTCCCTGCAACCGGATCCAATGTCCAGGCTCTAGCAATTTTACATCTTTGAGAATGGTGCGAGGAGCATGAACCGTTTGGTAGCGCAAATAATCCGCCAATGCCATGGGGTCATGTTCTCGTTTGACCCGATTGGAAGCCAACAGGCTGCGGATTTCACTGGCAAACAAAAAGGCGCCATTCGACTCCGTGTAATAGAGAGGCTTGATTCCGAGGCGATCTCGAACCAATAGCAATTCGCGCTTTTCCGCATTCCACCAAGCAAAGGCGAACATCCCATTGAACCGCTGAAGCGCCGCGCGACCCCATTGTTGCAAAGCGGCCAGAACCACCTCGGTATCGCTATCGGTTTGGAAGGTATGCTGCGCCTCCAATTCACTGCGCAGTTCCCGGTAATTGTAAACCTCACCGTTGAACACCAGCGCATCTCCTGTTGCCTCGTGCAAGAAGGGCTGGTTGGATGCCGCTTGGGTATCGATGATGCTGAGCCTTTGGTGCCCTAGCACTAGCTCCGGGTCTTCCTTCCAGATTCCGGTTGCATCCGGTCCCCGATGGGCCAATGCTGCGTTCATGAGAACAACCGATTCACAAGCTGCCTCGTGGGATTGCTTCCCTCCTAAACCATAGATGCCGGTGATGCCACACATGTCAGTCTTCCTCCTCTGTTTTGTCTTTCCGCGCCGCTTTTATCCCATCCCATCCTTGCGCCTTCAAAGGTGTGTGCAAGCCATTTCGCGTGATCAACGTGTGTTCGTTCGCGTCTTCCGTGATGTGGCCAATGACCGTCAGTTTGGGGTGGTTGTGCACCTTGTCATAATCCTCTTGGCTGATGGTGAATAACAGTTCATAGTCCTCACCACCGCTCAAGGCACACAGCGTGGGGTCCAAGTTGAACTCGCGGGCTGTCTCGTAAGTCTCTTCGTGCACAGGAATTTTCTCTTCAAACAGCTTCACGCCGCATTGAGAGGCCGTGCACAAATGCAAAACCTCCGAGGCCAGACCGTCTGAAATGTCTATCATCGCTGTCGGTTTGAGTCCCAAATCAGCCATTTCTTGGATCACATCAGTGCGGGCTTCGGGTTTGAGTTGGCGTTCCAAGATGCCTTCATGACCCTTCAGTTCTGGTTGGGCAGTAGGCGCCGATTTGAACACCTCCTTTTCTCGCTCAAGGACTTGAAGTCCCATGTAAGCACCGCCCAATTCACCTGTGACAACCAACAGGTCGTTGGGCTTCGCTCCCGAACGGGAAACGATGGAATCCGAATAAGCCATACCAATTGCTGTGATGCTCAGCACCAAACCTGCTTGTGAGGATGTGGTGTCTCCTCCAATCAAATCCACACCGTACACTTCACAAGCCATCAGGATTCCGGAATACATCTCATCCACGGCTTCAACAGAAAACCGACTGCTCAACGCCATGGAAACCGTGATTTGTGTTGGCAACGCATTCATCGCACAGATGTCCGATAAATTGACCACTACGGCCTTGTATCCTAAGTGCTTCAGAGGCATGTAGGATAAATCGAAGTGTATGCCTTCGCACAGCATATCCGTGGAAATAACCACTTTCCGATCTCCACTATCCAGCACAGCAGCGTCGTCTCCCACGCCCACCAAAGTCGACGATTGCCGACGTTCTAGGCCCTCCGTCAAACGACGAATCAACCCGAATTCTCCGATCTCTTCAATCTCAGTACGTTCCATGCTTCAAAGTTACCCAATCCCAAGCAGAACCGAGTCGACCAAAAAGCGCTGAGTTTGGTTAATTTGAGGCAGGGGGGGCCTCAGAAACCAAGGTGATTTCACCGGCAAAATGCAACGGCACTCCCGCAAACGGATGGTTGAAATCGACGATTACATCATTCAATCGCACCTCTGCAACGACGCCGATCATCTCCTCGCCATCTTCCGTTTCCATGGGAACTACTTCACCCACTTCGAAAATACTCTCGTCCAATTCTCCATCGACGATGAATGCCGACTTCGGGATTTCAACGAAGGCTTCCTCATCTTCTTCACCATAAGCGTCCTCCACAGAGAGCACGAACTCAAACGAGTCGCCCGCTTTTTTGCCCATCAAAGCGGATTCAAAGGCAGGCAAAACCTCATCCTGGCCAATTACAAATCCAAATGGATCCTCAGCTGGACAAACTTCTAGCTCCTCCCCTTCAGGACCATCTTCACGCAATACGTAAGTGATTTCAACGTAGACTCCACTTGAGATATTCATTTCCTTCATACGGCGAAAGTAGTCAGTTGAACTAAATTGCCGGCATGATCCATCTCAATCCTTTTGACTTGCTGCGATTTTTGCTGATTTCCGCAGGCGCTTTGGTATTTCAGCCCGTCAGCGGGCAAGAAAACATGGATGATCAGCGGCCTCTTCGATCTCCTCGGGTTTTCAATCCGGTCCCTTGCCACCATTATCGGCACGCTCAAGCACCACGAACGGAAGAAGCACCGCCCGCGCCGCGCTGGATGATGAATTACGACATGAGTGAGTCCATTGCGCGCAGCGACTCGTTTGATGTGGCGACCTACGCGCTCGATCTGGATGTGACTGAATACAATTTGCATCAACTCACGGCCCATGCCACCATCGGCTTCAATGTGGTCGATTCCGAAGCGGTCAATCTTTGGTTCGATTTGGTGGAATTGACCGTTGATAGCGTGCACCTCAACGGCATGGCCATCGGATTTGACCATGGTGAATTTCAATTGCACGTGGACACTCCGGAATCGGGTTGGGAGACGGACACCGCATACGAATTGGACGTTTGGTACGGTGGCATTCCTTATAAAGACCCGTATTGGGGAGGTTTCTATTTCGTAAGCGATTACATCTACAATTTGGGCATCGGCTTAACGACCATCCCGCCCAATTTTGGAAAAGTGTGGTACCCTTGTTTTGACAACTTCGTCGAGCGCGCAACCTACACCTACAACGTCACAAGCGCCGGAGGGCGCACCGCTCACTGCCAAGGCACTTTCCTCGGGGAAACGCAACTCGGGGGCGACACGGTGACCCGAAGTTTCAATTTGGCGCATCCCATTACGACGCATCAATCGGCCATTGCGGTCGCGCCCTATGTTGATTCCAATCTGGTGCACATGGGAGCGTTTGGAGAGATTCCAATTCGTTTGACTGGAAAAGCGGAACACATCAACGCGATGGCAACGAAGTTCCAAGAACTGGGGTCTGCAATTGACGCCTTGGAGTATTGGTGGGGACCGTATGCATGGGAACGTGTCGGGTATGTGTTGACTACGGACGGTGCACTCGAAATCCCAACCAACATCGCGTATCCCCAATTCATGGTCGGCGAAGGATTGGCGCAGAACGGGGATTTGTTTAGCCATGAGCTGGGCCACCATTGGTGGGGTGATTTGGTCGCTCCCACGATTCACAACCACATGTGGATCAAGGAGGGGCCGGCCGAGTACAGTTCCCACTTATTCGTTGAGTGGAAAGACGGACAGGAGGCTTTTGTGGAGGTGGTGAAGGACAACCAGTTGTTCGTGTTGGAAGAAACGCATCTTCAAGATGATGGTTTTCACCCGCTGTCTCCGATGCCAGATGAACACATCTATGGACGTCACACGTATTACAAGGGGGCTTCCATCCTCCACAATCTGCGCGCTTATCTCGGCGATGAGTTGTACCGCAGTAGCATGCAATCGGTTTTGGCCACGCACATGGACAGCCACATGGATGCGAGCGTATTCGAAGCCACGTTGGAAGAGATCACCGGTGTCGACATGACGCCTTGGTTTGAAGCACAGGTCTTACAACCTGGATTTTCCACTTGGCTAATCGATTCCACAGCCCAAGTTGCATCCGGCATGTCGACTACATTGTACTTGCAGCAGAAATTGCGGGCGTGTGATAACTACCACCAAGCCGAGCCTTTGGACGTTGCTGTTTGGGACGCAGATTGGAATCGGTACGACACGCAGATCAGTGCCAATGGTCAAACCGATGTGGTCACCATTGACCATCCCGGGATCACCAATCCCGTGCTGTTTGCATTGAATGCCAATGGACGATTGAATCAGGGGCGAATGGATTTCATGTACACCATCGATGATCTTGAAGGAATTCAGAATTTACCGTGGGTGGCCATGCGTGTGGGATGCGATGCGATGCCGGAAGGTGATTCAGCTTTGGTGCGCGTTGAACACCATTGGGCCGCTCCAGATGCCGGGCCCGTTGAAGCGTACGTCGATGAGCTCAGCACCACGCATTTTTGGACAGTGGATGGCATTTGGCCTGATGGAACGTTATTGGATGCGCGCTTGCAGTATTATGGAAACAATGCAGAACAGTTGGATTTTGATTTGTACGGCGACTCAGAGGCCAATGGCTTTTTAGCATGGCGCCCTGACGCCAGCGCGCCATGGCAAGAGTGCTTGGATTACGAATGGCAGCCGGGCTCATTGACCAACGGCTCAGGCTTGTTCCGGGTACTGAATTTGCGCAAGGGGCAATACGCTTTTGCTAAAGGGGATGTTTCCGCTGATATCTCAGACGTTGCCGTCGATGAAGCCTTCGTTGTTTGGCCCAATCCCGTTCAGGAAGTCCTGAATGTGCAGTGGGAGAACGCCGTTGAGTCCATTCGACTGACCGACGCTTCAGGTCGAACGGTTTGGAGGAAGCAGCTCGCTGCAGATCAGCGTTCGTTGACGATTCTTGTGCAACAATTTGAAAGTGGGTTATACCATCTCGTATTGCCTACCGGCCAAACGCAGTCCTTGATCAAGAATTGACCGGTCGTCTGGAGATAATTCCTTTCCCGGCAAGCCAAACACACTTTCCACTGGGAGTGAATCGCACGGTGTAGAAGCTGGAATCTCGCTCAGTGGTCCATGTTTGACCGCCATCCTGAGACTTGTGGATGCCCGGAATTCCCACGGCCCAAATGTCCTGCCCGTCTGTGTTAGGAACGAACCGCACGGAAGAACTGTAACCGGGGCCGGCGCCTGGAAGCAAGGACTCCCAATGCGCACCTCCATCGTGGGTGAAGATCTTGTTGGCTTCATTGTCTGACATAGTCTCCCAATCTCCCCCCCACGCGATGCCATGCGCTTCATCCCACATGTCAAGGCTAAACAAACCCGTCATCGCACCGCCTTGCACGACAGGGACATCCATCACCTCCCAATTTCGACCGCGATTCTCGGAGTAGAAAACACGAGAGGCCTTTCCGCCTGTCACGATCCAAACAGCGCTATCGGAAACGGCGATATTGCCGTTGGAAGCTGCGAAGGCTGCTTCGCCTTCAAGCGCAGCAGGCAGGGCTTCACAGGATAGTTTATTCCAAGTAACGCCGCCATCTCGGGTTAGAATGATGCTGAGGCAACCGCCTATGGCGTCGCCCATTGCGATACCCTCTTGGTCATCCCAGAAAGCCATGCTGTCGTAAAAAACATCCGGATGGTGCTCTGTGTAAACTGAGTCCCAGTGGGCTCCGGCGTCTGTGCTCCGAAAAAGCACTGCCGGATTCGAAATGGTCAATACATGAGCGGCCTTGCCTGTAACCGCTATGGAGCGGAAAGCGGGGAACGTTCCGTTGGTGAGACGCAAGGTGTCTTGACGCCATGTTGCGCCACCATCCATCGTCGAGCCCACCGCCCCTTGAGCGCCCGCGTACCAG
This sequence comes from uncultured Flavobacteriales bacterium, assembly GCA_937881575.1. GTDB lineage: Bacteria > Bacteroidota > Bacteroidia > Flavobacteriales_D > Sanyastnellaceae > UA16. Next base: position 34,507 of record CALGEI010000165.1, read on the forward strand.
ATTTCTTGTTCACTTACAACCTCCAACGCCCGCACACTCGTGTTCGTTTCCCACGTCGATTCCGAACATTCAGGAACAACTTCAGCGTCTTGTTTCGGCGAGGCGCAACCGGCAAACAAAGCCATTGCGATGAGTTGAAATCTCATGGTGCAGTCGTTTCATCCACAAGGACCGGATTCAAATTCAATGAGCGTACAGCAGCCTCCACTTCCCGCATGTACTCCCGTTTATCAAAATAAGGGGCGTAAGCATAGCCTTCCACCGTGACCAGCATTCCGCTTTTTTTATCGAAGGTTGTCAGACTGTAAAATGGCCCTCCCATATAATCGTTTTCCATTTTCCACAATCCCCTCAATTCCGAAGCAAACTCGCCATTAAAAACCACCTCTTCGTAGGACGGGACGTAGCGCATTTCAGTGGTCATATAGGAGTCCGGAGTTGGTCCGTTCACATGCTTGCGCAACATCTCATTTCGCATGGATAAGCGCGCTTGCAGGGAAAAAAGCGAATCACTTGTGTAGGGCTCTGTATAGATGAAGTACCCCTGCTGTACATCGTGGTTGTCACCGCCTTTCATGCGCGTCAACTGCCGGTCAATCCAACCAAAAGATTCCAACTTCTTCGCCCAACGAGCATCACGCGGAACAATGAGCTCCAACCCCAACCATTGCGTCAATTCACGCTGAATGACTTCGTTTCTGTCTAAACGAACCAACGCGGCAAAACGCTCAACCTCTGCACGATGCAGGACACTGAGCATATCGCGGCCTTTGTCGGCGATGGCCATAGCTAACCCCGAAGCGCTCCGCGCCTTGCCCTCCATGTAGATCTGATGCCTTGAATATTTTTCGCGAAAAATATTCAGCTGAGCCGTTTGCGTATCCACCCGATCCGCTACTTCCAATTCTAGAATATTGCGATGCGGCTTCCAAAAACGGTCAAATGCATCCGGTTTCAGGTGAACCAAATCAAACCACGGTTCGTATTGCGGTAGCACCGGAAAAGGCTGTCCAAAAACACTTCGAAGAGAGTCGCCTGCGGCACTTTCCCAAATCGCATCGGAACACACGACCACCAACTCACCGGACGCCCCGACCTTTCCAGGGAGCGCATGTCTCGCGCCTTCTTGACTACCACAACCCATAAAGAGGAGGGTCAAACCTCCCAAAAACAAACGGACCAATCGATGGTTAAAGTGAGCGCGGATTCGCATGGATTTTAAGTTTTTGTCCGACCCGGATCATGGTGCCGTGCAGACCGTTCCATTCCCTGATTTCCTTCACCTTCACACCATAGTCCGAAGCTATTTTCCCCAACACATCTCCGTTCTTCACCTTATAAATTACCGGTTCTGGAACAAACACGATTTCAGGAGTGCGCTCTGGTTCATGCAAAACCATGCTGTCTTGGAATGTCAAAAACGATGGGATGAATTCTTGTGGGAGGACCAATGGCCATTTCTGTGGAGGTCCGGGGATGATGTTCAAACGGAACATCGGATTCAATAACTCCAAGCCCTGCTCATCCAAATCCAAATGTGCTGCAATTTGATCAAATCGCAATACGGTTTCAACACCCACCGTATCCAAGGATGAAAAGGGGTCCAAAAGAGTGGCCGGAAAAATGTTGTGCTCAGCATGGAATTCCATGAGGTAGACTACAGCCATGAAGGCAGGCACATAATTCCGTGTTTCGCGCGGAAGGAAATAGCGGATCTCCCAAAAAGTATTCTTACCTCCGCTTCGCCGAATGGCCTTGTTGACATTCCCAGGGCCTGCATTGTATGCGGCAAGAGCCAAATACCAATCGCCGTATTGATTGTAGAGTTTTTTCAAAAACTGGCAAGCCGCCTCTGTACTGCGAACGGGGTCTCTTCGTTCATCGATGTACGAGTCAATTCGAAGACCCTGAGATCGCCCTGTAGCATACATGAATTGCCACAATCCGCTGGCTCCTGCATGGGAGCGTGCTTTTGGATTCAAGCCACTTTCAACCACCGTCAAGTATTTCAGCTCCATCGGCAAGTCATGCCGATCCAAGGCTTCTTCAAAAATGGGAAAATAGAGCGGGGCACGTCCCAACATTCGACCTAAATGAATCGGGCGATTGGCCGCATAAAACGAAATCCGTGAATGCGCCACTGGATTCCAAGACAAATCCATCGGTGAAGCGGCATCCAATATCTGCATGCGCATTTTCAGCGTCGCCGTATCCAAGACGGGTGTTTCTCCCTCAACAAAGTCTCGAATGTTCCAAAGAGCAGTATCGTTGCTAGCGCAGGCTGTTGCTTGACACCATTCCAACCACGAACTCTCCGCAACAGAAAGTTCCACCTTCTGTGCCACAGAATCGGGTGCCTGTGCCCAGAGAGTCCCTGCGGTCAGGCTTAGACTCAACCAAAGAATGGCACGAATCACGCTTCTTTATTGCCTTCTTTGGAGTCCTCGTCCGTGTTTGTGGCGTCCTTAAATTCCTTGACACCCTTGCCTAAACCGCGCATCAACTCAGGGATTTTTTTACCGCCAAACAGCAATAAAACGATCAAAGCGATGAGAATAATCTGTCCTGGACCTATGGCTCCCATGATGGCTGTGTTTTGTGCGAAGTTCTAAAGAAAAACCGAATATCACGCTCCCTTTCGAGAAATTAGACATCTCTTCCTGGATCTCCCAAGAAAAGATTGTCAATTAAACGCACTGACCCCAGATTTGCTGCGATCACGGCGTGTCCATTTCTCCAATTTTCACAACCAAGTTCGTCGAATGTCCTGGCATCAATGATGCCGATGTACTCCAATTCAATTCCTTCCTTCCTGTTCAACCGTTCTCGCTCGCGGGATAAAGCGTTTGGTTCACTTGAGACCTCTGAAACTGACGATCTCAGCCGATTCAAAGAGTGAAACAATTCCAATGCGAGGACACGTTGTCCAACTGAAAGTCTGATGTTTCTTGAACTTAAAGCCAATCCATCCGTGTCTCGAATGAGCTCACAAGGAACGATTTCCAAATCCGTGAATTCCCGATTGCACAATTCTCGAACAACAGCCAATTGCTGCAAGTCCTTTTCTCCGAAAAATGCTTTGCTTGGATTGACAATCGAAAAAAGTCTCCGTACAATGGCCACGACACCATCAAAATGCCCCGTTCTCAAAGCCCCTTCGAATGAGTTCGTGAGATTGCCATAGTCCACGGAATCTGCAGCAGGGACCCCTTCGTAAAGTTCAGTTGTTTCGGGCACAAACACCGCGTCCACGTCCAGTGAACGCGCCAACGCAAGATCTCTTTCCAGTGAAACAGGATAAGACACGAAATCTTTTTCGCTATCGAATTGAGTTGGGTTCACGAAAATGCTCAACACGACAAAATCCGACTCGCGCTTCGCCTGATCGAGCAATGAAGCATGGCCTGAATGCAGCGAACCCATGGTTGGCACAAATCCTACCCGCCCCGATTGAGTCTTGATTTCGCTCAATCGCTGTTTGAGTTCTCTCGAAGTGTAAAATACTTCCATAAGTGCTTCAGAATGCCTGATTTTAACAGGGTTTTACTTGATTTTCTTCCCAAAAAAACGTATCTTCGTTATTCCTCCGTCCTAACCAAAACCTGGCCACCATGAGCAAAGCTCGGATACTCTACATCTCCCAACATATTGTGCCTTTTTTGCCCGCGACCCAGATGAGTTCTGTGAGCAGAAATTTACCGCAAGGAGTGCACGAAAAAGGGCGAGAGATCCGTGTTTTTACTCCTCGTTTTGGTAAGATCAATGAGCGAAGGCACCAACTGCACGAGGTCATTCGATTGTCCGGGATGAACCTCATGGTTGACGACACCGACCACCCGTTGGTAATCAAAGTCGCTTCCATACCTACGGCTCGAATGCAAGTATACTTCATCGACAACGATGAATACTTCAAGCGCAAGGCTGTTTTGCACGATATCGACGACAATTTGTTTCCTGACAATGATGAACGAGCGCTGTTCTTTGTTCGTGGGGTTTTAGAAACAGTGAAAAAACTCGGATGGGCCCCAGACATTATCCATTGCAATGGCTGGATGACCAATGTCGTTCCGGTTTACCTGAAGCAATTGTACAGCCAGGACACTTACTACGCCAACAGCAAAGTAGTCTGCAGTATTTACGACGAGGGGTTTGACGGGTCCTTGAATAAGCGGATGGCTGAAAAAATGATCAAGGACGGCATTTCACCTGAAAGCGTTGAATGCATGACTGATCCTTCTTTCGATTCCTTGAATCGATTGGCTATTCAACATGCCGACGGCTTGATTGTCGGCTCAGAAGACTTGAGTGGAGAATTGCAGGAAGCCATCAAAAAGGCTGACGTTCCAACACTTTCATACCATGGTGAGGAAGGGTATGTTGGAGAAATAAACAATTATTACGATACGATTTTGGAGGGAAAGGCTGAGGCTGTCCCGGAATAACAGAACTTCGCACCATGTTGAAGTTACGTGCTGGTTTTCTCGCGACAGTCATGGCATGCTCATTGGGATTCGCCACCCTCATTGGTTGCAATCGACCCGAAACTGAGGTCGGTTTGGACTATGCAGAAGATGATTTATTGGGTTTAAGTCAAACTGACACGCTCACTTTGCGCTGTAGGACGGTTCGTGAGGACAGTTTACAATCCGATAATCTTAGCACAGCAGTGCTCGGTCGGATGTATCACCCCGATTTTGGTTGGCACACCGCTGGGTTTGTAACGCAGTTTAGACTGAGCGCTCCTGATATTGATTTTGGTTCCAACCCACAGGTGGACAGTGTCTATCTCTCGCTTCGTTATACTGGAGACGCGTATGGTCAACTTTCCCCGCAGACCATCGATGTTTATGCGCTTGAAGACTCATTGGAATACGACTCGACCTATTATTCCAATCATGTCTTCGCTCATTCGCTTGAAAATTTAGCAGATCCCGGTTTCCAGCCGATTCCTCTCAATCCGAATCAAACGCTTTACTTCGGAAATGACACGGTCAATCCCGAGGCCCGGATTTATTTACAAGATGCTTTTGGTCAACTCTTACTCGATGCTGGCGAAGAGGTTTATGATTCCAATGCGTCTTGGAACAGCTTCTTTCGTGGTCTGCGCATCACGCCCAACACCCTGATGGGTGGTCAAGGAGCTGTCGGCATCGACTTAATCAGCGGTCTGAGCTATATGCGACTCCACTACCACAACGATTCTGACACGACTTTTTACGATTACATCATCAATCCACTCAGCGCCCGGTCCAATCAATTCTCCCATGAATGGCAGGGAGCTTTTCAGGCGCTCTCAGAGCCGTTGATTACCGAAGTGAATCAACCGCTCCTTGGCGTTTTCTCTGGAGCAGGGCTGAAAACCCAGATTACCTTTCCACACTTGTCCAGCTGGAAAGAGGCCATCGGCTCCAACAGCGCCATTCATAAGGCCGAGTTGTGGTTGCCCGTTGAGCCTGGTCAGAACGATGCGCACTACCCCCTACCTCGTCAACTTTTCGTTCTAACCGAAGACGCACTCGGCGAAGCCATTTCCACGCCTGATCAGTCTAGCATTGGATTGAATATCAACGGAAATTTCGATTCGGAAGAACAAGCGTATCGATTCAATATTTCGCAAACCCTGCAACGCATGCTCAATGGTGATTCAGATAGTGATGTATTGAATGTGGTTTCCTCAAGGGCTGGAATTTCCTTTCAAGGAATCGCCATTGCGGGACCCACAAACCCCAGTGATTCACTTCCACGCAACGCTCGACTGGTTGTGACCTGGAGCGATTAGTTTGAACGATAAAAGGATCTTGTCATGTGCGGAATTGTAGGATATATCGGAAATAGGGACGCCTTCCCCGTCTTGATTAAAGGCCTTCAACGTTTGGAGTATCGCGGATACGACAGTGCGGGTGTTGCCCTTTTAAATGAAGATGGACAATTGAACTTGGGGAAAAAAAAGGGAAAGGTTTCCGATTTGCTCGAGCACATTGGTGAGAATCACGCCTTGCACGGTTACGCAGGCATTGGTCATACGCGATGGGCCACCCACGGACCGCCCAACGATGTCAACGCTCACCCTCACCAAGCACGAGCTGGGAGTTTAGCCCTGATCCACAACGGCATCATTGAGAACTACCTATCCCTTCGAAAAACTCTGGAGGCCATTGGGCATGCTTTCATCAGTGACACCGATACCGAAGTGCTCGTTCATTTGATTGAAGAGGTGCAGAAACGTTCCAATCTCAGCATATGTGACGCTGTTCAAGTTGCCTTGAGAGAAGTCGAAGGAGCCTATGCCATTGTCGTTATTGATAAGGACGAACCCAACATCTTAATCGCTGCGCGTAAGTCCAGCCCGCTGGTTATTGGTGTCGGCGAGGAGGGTGAGTATTTTGTGGGATCTGACGCGACACCCATCATTGAGTACACTCAAAATGTGATTTACCTCGAAGATGAGGAGGTGGCTATGATGCATCGGTCAGAAGGATTGATTATTCGGAATTTGCAAAACATGGTCATCACGCCTGAAGTCCATGAACTGAAGCTGCAAATCGAAGAGTTAGAAAAAGGTGGTTACGAGCATTTCATGCTCAAGGAAATCTTCGAACAACCGCGGTCCATTTTCGATTCCATTCGGGGAAGAATGAGCCTCCAGCGCGGCGAAATTCGCATGGCGGGCATCGATGATCACTGGAGCAGATGGGCAAAGGCAGAGCGCATCATCATCATCGCCTGCGGCACAAGCTGGCACGCAGGTCTCGTGGCAGAATATCTCTTTGAGGATCTCGCTCGCATTCCTGTTGAAGTTGAATACGCTTCTGAATTTCGGTACCGAAATCCTGTTATTCGACCCACGGATATCGTCATTGCCATTTCTCAATCTGGTGAGACCGCGGACACGCTTGCCGCCATTCAATTGGCTAAGTCCCGCGGAGTTCATGTCTTTGGCTTGTGCAACGTGGTCGGATCGAGCATCGCTCGCGAAACGGATAGCGGTGCTTACACCCATGCCGGTCCTGAAATTGGCGTAGCGTCTACCAAGGCCTTCACCGCGCAAGTCGCAGTTCTGACTTTGATGGCTATGTTGGTTGGAAAACGGAACGGGAATCTCTCGGCCAAACACTTCAGTCGACTGCTTGTCGAAATCAATTCCATTCCGGAGAAGGTGGAGACTTTACTGAAACAGGACGGGGAAATTCAAAAAATAGCCCATGCTTTCAAGGACTCCACCAACGCCCTGTATTTGGGCCGTGGGTACAACTTCCCCGTTGCTCTCGAAGGTGCCTTGAAATTGAAAGAGATCAGCTACATCCATGCCGAAGGATATCCATCGGCAGAAATGAAGCACGGGCCGATTGCCTTGATCGATGAGCACATGCCTGTTTTCTTCATCGCAACACGCGATGACGTCTACGACAAAGTGGTTTCAAACATTCAAGAAGTCAAGGCCCGTGGTGGTCGATTGGTCGCACTCGTTTCCACTGGCAATTCAGACTTGAAAGAGCTCGCAGAGTTTGTGATATCCATCCCAAAATGCGATCAAGTCCTGGCTCCATTGTTGACGACCATTCCATTGCAATTGCTGAGTTACCACATCGCTGTTTTGCGTGACTGCCACGTCGATCAACCCCGGAACTTAGCCAAGAGCGTAACGGTAGAATAATTTGATGTGTGATTCATCGCATACTGCACCTCAAACGGCAATGTCATGAGCTACATCGAAAAAACATTGACCACCGATGAGGTGGTTATTTCCATCTTTTCAATTCACAAGTTCTTCTATATCATTCCGGCTTTGAGTTCCTTGGTTCTTATCGGTATTCCCTCTCTCTTGAAGCTCGTCTTCACCGAATACAGCTTGACCAATAAGCGAATTGTCGTCAAAACAGGCATCATTGGCCGAAGCACTGAAGAGTTGAAATTGAGCAAAGTCGAAACGGTCGAGCTTCGCCAGTCCATCTTAGGGAGGATCTTTGGATTCGGAAATATCGTGCTGAGCGGAACCGGCGCAAGCAACCTTGTTCTAAAAACTGTCGCTGACCCGGTTCAAGTCAAGAAAACAATTGACAACCAGCTGATCTAGCGCGTTTGGACGCACACTACTTTGGCCCCGTTTCGAATGAACACGAACCTATTCCATCGCTGAGTAAACGCTACAGTTCGCGACCTATGCCCTCTAGCCCTTCGAGCAATCCATTTAAATCTTCTTCCTGCGTCAATGGGTTTTGGAAGGTGCATCGGAGCCAGGTCTGATCTCCAAAAACCGTTTTCACCAAATAATAAGGCCCTGCATCGATCATGTTACGGCGCAATGCGTCGTTGTCGAAATCCATTGATCGAAAGCAAACAATGTTGGAATTCGGGTGGTTGAACAGTTCCCACCCAGGTCGATTGTCCACAATTTGGGCAAAGGACTGCGCATTCTCAATGAGCCGATCCACCAAACTCTCCCAAAGATTCGGTCCGTGGTTTTCCCAAATGCCATAGACCGCTGCACTGAGCATGCGCTTGGTGCATTCAAACGTGCGCTTGCTGAAATTCCACCACTCTTCCTCCTGGGATTCGTAGAGGTAATTCGCTTCGTGAGAAAACGCTGCATACCCGTCTTGGCCATTGCGGTAAAATAGCCCGGTGCACAAGGCCGGAACCCCCAACATCTTGTGGAAGTCCATGGCAATGGAATCAGCGCGTTCCATGCCCTTCAAAACCATGCTATGCGTTTTCGAGAAAATCTGGGCTGCGCCGTGTGCGCCGTCTACATGAAACCACATCCCGTGCTGTTCGGCAAAATCCGCCATCATCTCCAAATCATCAAACGATCCGGTCGACGTTGTACAAGCACTGCCCACGATGGCCAGTACTTCAAACCCCCAATTTTTGGCTTCTTCATATGACTCCAACAGGGCCTTCCCGTCCATCTGATGCCGTTCATTCGTGGCCACTTTAAAGATGCCGCCCTCTCCCCAGCCCATGACTTGAGCCGCACGCGCCACGCAATAGTGTGCCTGATCGCTGACCAAAAGCGCACAGGGCTTGCTCGTGCCATCTCGCCAGGCGTTGCCAGGATAACGCCGCTGTCGCGCCGCGAGAAGCGCCGTTAAATTGGCCAAGGTGCCCCCATGACATAGCACGCCATTGGACTCCGGCCCCAATCCCATGAACTGAGCAATGGAACGCATCGCTGCTTCTTCCATGGGGGATGACGCGGGTCCCATTTCATCGATGGCCATGCCGTTGTTCAACAGCGACGTAGCCGCCTGCAACCAAGCGAGTTCAGGAAATGGAACGGCGACTTGATGTCCTGCATACCTCGGATCATGCAATTTATTCGACCGATCGACCATGCGTTTGATTAGATCATGTCGAACAAGGCCTGTATCCGCGGAATCCTGGGGGCGCTCCAATTCCGATTGCCATTGGGCCAACCGCTCTTCCGGCGTCCCCTGAGGTAAGACCCGATCAAATTCACGCGACCAGGCCGATTCCAGATATTGAAACAACTCATTTTGAACAGATTCACCCACTTTTTCAAATCTGTTGGCGTTAAAGTGGGACGCCCAATGCGAGCGATTGAACCTTCGTGTATGCTCTTCCATGAGCGAAAGTTCGCAGGTATCAAGCGGACTTCGGTGTTTTTTCCGTTTCTTGCATTCGAAATTCTAGAAACACAACACACTATCATGAAGAAACTCATGTTCACACTTGCGCTTTCAGCGCTCGTAACAATGGGCACTCAGGCCCAAAAGCAGATGGGAGATGAGCACAACATAGAGGTGAGCTTCACCCCGTTCTCAGGCAGCCCAATTGATGGTTCCACCATCAAGTATCGGAACTTCTTGGAAGACAACCGCGCCTTCCGTTTGTCTTTGGCTATCTCCAACTCCAGTGACCTTCACGCTTGGTACCAAGACGGTGAAATCATGGAAGCTGATCCTGTCAGTCCACAATTGAATATCGAAACGAAGACTTCTTCTTTCGGATTCGCTCCAGGTTATGAACTTCACTTTGATGGAACAGATAATCTGTCTCCTTACTTCGCTTTTGAAGTTCCAATCGTGCTTGGAAAGCGTTCTGACACACAGGAGTTCTGGGGACCAGAAGACATCAACGACGCAGGACAACCTGACCAGTATGTCGTTTGGAACGTAGGCAACGAGCAGGGATCAACAACTGTTGGTTTGAATATCTTGTTCGGAGCAGACTATTACTTCTCTGATGCGATTTATCTTGGATTCGAAGCAGGTCTTGGAATCGGAAAGACCACTTTCGGAAACCACAGCATCACGACAGACAACTTGACAGCATTCAACATGTTCTTCAACAACGCGTTCTCTACGGATGCAGCTGGTGCTGAAGTGATGGGTGAGTTTGTTGGTCAATTGCCTTTCAGCGCACTTGATGGTGTTATCTACAGCGAGTACTACCCTGACGGCAGTGGTCCAGATGACGTCTACTACAGCTGGCCAAACCACATCTCCAACACCACTTTGGGCAACATGTTCCAAGGTTCATTGCGTGTTGGTTTCTTGTTTGACTAAACGATTTGAACTTATTTTAAAGGCGACTCCGATGGGGTCGCCTTTTTTTTGCTCCAATATTACCGCATGCAACTTTCCATTCATTTCGAGGGCGTTGACTTTACCGCAAATGGTGAGGTGCCGGTCGATCTCAGTTTAGCTTTTCAAGAAGCCGGCGGAGCCAGCGCTTGGTACGTTGAACCCATGCAGGTTGAGCCTGTCCGAGCGAATGGCTTTCTTGGCTCAGTCGCAGAAGGTGGTGATGTTAATTTTCGGGATGTGACGTTCAATCCACACGGGAATGGCACCCACACCGAGTGCGTTGGGCACATTTCTGAGGCAGCTCACTCTGTGAACAGAATCTCGATTTCCCCTCTGATGCCGTGCTTGGTCGTGTCCATACAGCCAGAGATCAAAAATGAAGACCACGTCATCACGGCCAAAGCGCTAGAATTGGCTTCAGAGCGCCACTGGAGCGGCCAAATAGCACCACCTTCCCTAGTCCTTCGAACGCTCCCAAACAGCGCTGAAAAGCGCTCTAAAAACTGGTCCAACACCAATGCTCCGTATTTGGAGGCTGCAGCGGCTCAGTGGCTGGTTGATCGAGGGGTCGAACATTTTCTACTGGACTTGCCATCCGTTGATCGCGAGCAAGACGGTGGTGCGCTTGCCGCACATCATATTTTCTGGCAATGGCCCGAAAATCCGAGAGAGCATGCAACCATTACCGAGTTCATTTTCGTTCCTGATACGGTTCGCGATGGTTTGCATTTGTTGAATCTACAAACGGCTCCTTTTGAATTGGATGCCACCCCAAGTCGACCTGTTATCATTCCATGCTCATGAAGCCTTCATTCCATCCCGTTTTTTTCTTAGCAATCCTGGCCGCCACCGGATGCACACAACTGACGCAAACCACCAAACTTGCCCAAGGGCCTGTGCTACTCGCGATCGAGCCTGTTCGCGCAGAGGTGGACGTGGATACTACTGAAACGCTGAACGGAGTATCGCGCACCACCTATATCCTCGGTATCATTCGCGTTGGCTCCAAAGCATATGCGGATTATCCCAGTCTATCGTTCGGACTGGTGGGCAACACGCGAGAAAAGCGCGCAGCCATTTACAATGCCATTGAAGGAAGGGACTTGGACGTTCTCATTAATCCTAAATTCATGATCCAAGAGCAACATGCCTTCCTGTTTCGAAGAACCACTGTTCAGGTCGCTGGATTTGGCGGGAAATTCATTTTCGAATGAAGCAACTTCTATCCTTAATCGCCTTTGGAGTTGTACTGTCCGGATGGAGTCAGCAGCTCAATCCAAACTTAATGACTTCAGAAAGTCGCATCCAACGAGATTTCAACTTTGATTTTTTAGACGCCCCTCAATCAGATTGGAGCGTCGAGGTGGCGTTCGGGTTGTCTCGTTGGTCAACGTTCAATATTCCCAACGGTGAAACCGTCATGAGCTCTTCCCTTGAGGCCTTTTACGACCTCTCGGCCAATGAAATGAGCATCACCATGGACCGCTTGCGTTTCAACACGAATGTCATCAACCAGTGGAACAACCGCTCCTATGGCTCATCGGGAGAACGCGTAAACACATTTCGAATTCGCTTTTGGCCTTCCGAGAAGACACCCATTTCATTTTCATTTGGAGCCGGAAAGGCTGTTGGTGTTTTCTTAGCGGAATCTCAACTGGTCGAAGGAACCAATTCCGTTGCCAAGACCATTGGACTCAATCAATCACAAGCCATTGGCTATGCCGCTCTTGACTCTTATTTCCACTTGGAATCAATCTACGATCAGTGGATTCCTGTTGACGTAGAATTTCCAAATCAATGGGTTTCCAATTTCTATGAATTCGGAGTTGGCTACCAGATATTGCCGCAACTCAACTTGTACGTTTGCTATGCACCCATGTTATTAAGCAAGAACGACCTCGAGTCTTGGTTCAATGACATTTTAGCGCAAGCGCACAATCCCAGCTTGAGTCCCCTTGAAAACATCGCCATTGCCGATCACGCTGTAATGGGAGGACAATACACAATCGGTCACTTCATGCTCGGATTGGAGCGTCGCTGGACCTATTTCACTCAAAACACAACCAATTACTACGCTCTTGGAGCGCGACCCTATGAAGAACAATCTTCTTGGGCCATCAACTTGGGTTATCATTTCTGAGTGCCTCGAACAGTCGAATATACTGTTCGAGCATAAAAAAGGCCCCGCTTTCGCGGGGCCTTTCTTTTCAATCGAGTGGATCGCTTAGTTCACGTCCCACCACATCTTATCATTCCAGCTTTGACCAGCAGAAGCTGCTGACCAATTCGCATTGTTCAACGTTTGCTCATCGATGGGGTATTCGAAACGAGCAGGAACCGAACCATCGCCTTGCAGCGCGCCGTCAGCACATGCTTGCAACAGACCGAAATCCAATCGACGGTATTCCGCCCATCCTTCGTATCCCTGCATGTACAGTGCTACCCACTTTTGGCGGCCAATCTTTTCGTTCCAAGCACCATCAGCCGTGCTGTACGCCACAGACTCTTGAGCGAGATACGCATCGATCGCCGCTTGATCGTCAATGCCCCAATAGTTCATGTTCAAACCAATGGCGGCGTTGTAGTGCTCCTCAGCAGAAAGGATGCTCGCCCATCCACGTTCCGCAGCCTCAGCGGCCAAGAAATGCGTCTGAGCCGCATCGAAGTAAATGCCTGCCAAATTGCCGGCAAGAATGCCCGCTCCGCGTTGCGAAACAGCATCGTCCGGTGTCAAAGCCGCATTCTCTTCACTTAAGCCATAGGTTTCACCCACATATTCACCAGAGGCGACTGACGGGCTGAAATAAACACCCATTCGAGGATCATTCAACGAAGTCAAGTAATCCACCATGGTGTTGGAAGCAGCGAAATCGTTTCGTGTTTTCGCATCCTCATTGATGGGGTTGTTGTTAGGAGCTCCACTGAGGTAGCTGAAGAGCGCATTGTCTTCGTTGCCTGCAATGATGGACCCACTAGACAATGCCGCTTCCGCAGCCGCCTGAGCAGCTCCTGGATTGACGTCTGCCATGCGCATGGCAACACGGAGTTTCAGTGAGTTTCCAAACTTCGCCCATTGTGCCATGTCACCGCCGTAGATCTGATCCCCTTGAGGTCCTGCTCCACTGACGTTCATTCCGCTCAACGCTCCGTC
>CALGEI010000166.1 GCA_937881575.1 uncultured Flavobacteriales bacterium
CCCATCTGGTCGCGCGACACATAGTCAAAGCCCTTTTGTGGATACGCGTTGGAATCGTTGCCATGCTCGTTGGAGTCGCCTCCACCTTCGCACCAAAATGTGCCATCCGCGTTGAAAAATTCAATGTGTGCCGGCTCATCTGTTCCGCCTCCCCATCCGCCGGGCCAAACGCCGTCTTCTTGTTCATTGCCCGAAACCGAAACCACCAACATGGTGTGGCTATCGCCTCCTGTGAAGTAGGTGTTGGTCGATACATGGGAAGCTGTCATCGCTCCTGAAGGGTCGATGCAACGCGCTCGGATCACCGTGGTAGCGTTGACTGCAATGGGACCGTTGTACAACGTACTCGTCGCATTGGGCTCATAGCCATTGAGCGTATACCGGATTTCATACCCTCCTGGCGCTGAGATGGCCACATTGGTTCCGGTGGCGTAGTACCCCGCGTCCACCTCGAAAGTGGGTGTTGGAGCATACTCTGCAAACAACGAGCCTCCGACTCCAAACCCAGGCGTCGGGTCTGTGCACACCTTCCAAGCGCCCGCACTTCCGTTGGCATCGCGTGACCAGCTGTGGTCGGCCAAGGTCGGCGTCCAATCGACTCCAAACGTATAGGACTCCAACACGTTCTCGTTCTCATCGGAAAACACAACGGATTCATCCGCTGTTTGAGTCACCTTGAAATTCGTATTCAAATTGCCTCCCACGTACAAATTGCCGGGAATCTCTCCCTCACCCGAACAAATGACCAGCAGGTAGCCTCCTGCAGGAACAACTGTTCCAGCAGGCAATTCGAACATATCGACGTTGTCCACATTGTCAGAAAGGAAGTAACCGCTGATATCGGCTGCGACATTTCCTTCGTTATAAAACTCCACGAAATCCTCGTTGTCTCCCCCCACACCTAACGTGTAGTTGGAAGCGGAAAATTCAGTGATGATTACTTGTGCATCGGCTTTGAAACAAAGCAATCCGAAAACAAGCGCAGGGATAAATGATGTAAATCTTGACATACTATAGGGACTCAACAAATCTTTTTATTGGATGTTCAAGCGACCGGAATACGATACGATGTGGTCACCTGAGAGCGTATAGACATACGAGCCAGACTTCAAATCTCCTCTTGCTATGATGTGGGTATTGCCGGTGGCAATCTCCTCCCGCACAAGACGACCTGACGCGTCTGTAATCCGCAACACCAAATCTTGTCGGGTGGGGTTATCGAAACGAAGCGTTGCCGATTCCACCAAAGGATTCGGGTACAACATGGGCGCAGAAGCTTCCATGTTCTGGCTGACTCCACTGGATACCACGCACCCGTTTTCAATCACGTGCAATGTGTTGTGGTATTCTGGGTTGACCACATCCGTGATCAAGTCGATGCACACCTCGTCTTCAATCGAAGTCCAGTACAAGCGCAAGAACGGCACGTAGTCATAGTGCTTTGGAAAGCTCATGTTGGTGTAAGACAATCCAATGACCTCGACGCCTCCAGGCATGAATTCCGGAGTGATCGGGAAGTCGATGGGATCTGCAATGCTATACGCTGAAGCGATACCCATACCGCTCATTGAGAGCTGGTAACCCACAATGCGGTTGTTGGGGTTCAACACGTGGATGTCCAAGTATTGCTCTGTCCAGTTCACCGCACCGATGGTGAAGTGCACTGTATCAAATGGGTTGACAATGTGGTTGACCGGGAAGTTGCACTTATCATGAAACCCGGAGCTATCGGGATGCTGGTGCGCCGTGTTGAAATATTGGCATTGGGCCAAATACGCAGCGTCAGCTACCGTGATGTCACCGTCCTGATCTACATCCGTACAAGGCAATGGCTCGATGTCGTCACCGAGAATGTGCTCGACATAGCTAACCGCATCAGCATACTCTTGAGCGCCGTTGGCATCCAAATCACCCATCAGCGCCGAACCGTTGCAATCGCCGTTGCAATCCATCGTCGCCAATCCAAACATCTCTCCTGTGCAGTCCACGTATTCTTCGCAGTCGTCATACTGCTCTAACAACAACTCACCGCTGCTGCGGTCCAAGCCGATGCATACCACCGCCCAGTTGTTGTCGTAATTTGTTTCGTAATGTCCCAAGGCATCGGGAGCACCGTCCCAATTGACCCGCACAACCAATTGGTATTGGCCGTCTGGGATACCGGTTACATCAACCCATTGGCAGGATAAACCGGACCCATAAATGTCACCGCAATGCGCTGAAATCCCCATGGTAGAGCATCCGTATTGGGCCGTTCCGCCATCGCTGCATTCCAAGTCCATCACACAGAATCCGTTTTTAAACCCAATGGGCAGCGACTCTCCGTCCATGGTGAACATCGTGTATTCTGCATACCCGTCATAATGCCAGTGGTTGTGGCAATCGCCCCACTCAAATTGTTGGGTACCTGAATTGTTGGACGTTTGACCAATGTAGTAGTCGATGTCCCCGATGTTTTTGATGTGGGTGGTGAATCGGATTAATTCACGCGTGCCGTAGCCATTGAGGCAGCCTTCGACGATGTAACAATCCGACTCCGCGACTTCCATAGTGGACGCATACAGACTGCTGGTGATCGCCGATTCCAAGACCAACAAATCCGGTCCCGTGCACAAAGGATCACCTGGATACAAGCAATCTCCGCTGTCCACTTCTGCAAACGGACTGAAGTTGCAAGCCGTCTCATCCATGCATCCCGTGGGCGGGCCTACAAAGTCAAATTCCCAATCAAAGCCCGCTGAACACGGACCGGTCATCGTTTCAACCTGCAATTCCAAATCAAAACTAATGTCCGAACTGGTCGTGTTGATTTGATGGATTTCCACCGCCACTACGTTGGTTCCATTGAGTAAATTCAATGCAACAGGATACTCATTGAGAAGTGATTCATTGTTGCCCGTCATTTCTGCAGAGGCGAGCGTATTGGCAGCGATTGGGCCATCCGGCATGTTGCTTCGTTGGATCTCTTGCCCATTCAAATACACCACCGCACCATCGTCGCGACGCAAGCGCAAAAGGCCGTTCAAGTTGCTGTCCGACTCACCATCGTATTCAAACGCGTGGCGGAAGTAGGTTGTGGTGTGCTTGTTGGAGGCATCATCGCCGTAGCTCACGACCGTGGCCTCATCCCCATCTCCATAGCCCAATTCAGCATTGCCTGAGGCCCAGCTCGCGTCATCGAAATCACTCGCCAACCAGCTTGTGCCTAAATCTTCTCCCGAGTCCAAATACTTCCAATTGGATTCCAATCCCACGAGTCCGTCGTATTCCGCGTTGCCCAATCCCATTCGGATCCAATACGACACTCCGCCTTCCAGCAGCACCGTCAAATTGGCTTGTTCGCCACATCCGCCCTCTTCATCATCATAGTAAATGGACCCTTCGTTGGTATTGTCAAAGTTGCCCATGTTGCAGTAATCATAGACCCACAATCGCGTATCGCATTCGACATCGCAAGTGGACATCAAGTACATGCCGTTTGCTGGAGGCGTAAAAAGGTACCAGGCGTTGCTCGCATCTTGCGCGATCGTACCGTAATCTAAATCGGACAGATCCAACGCATCATTGCAGGTAGCTCCCGGTGAACAGTTGAAACTGATGGACTCCCCGTATCCGTAACTCCCACCCGAGGCAATCTCTACGCCATTCTCATAAATCCAGTAGCCTCCTGGATCAAAAATCCCATCTCCGTATGAATCGTATGCACTGAAGACAAAACAAGGGTCCTCAATGGACGCATCAAAACAAATGACATCTCCTAAAGAGTCTCCTTCAGCAAGGAGATTGCCTTCGTATTCCAAGGTCCAAGAAATCTCATTGGGGTAGCCATCGGATACAATCAAGACTTCAATCGTTGTCTCTCCTTCGGCACATTGGGCATGAAGCGTAGAAAATCCAGGGGTCAGTATACCCGCTAAAAAAGCGAGTACAAAGGGAGCAAATCGACGGTCTGGCATGACAGCTTTTGGTTTCATTAAACAGGCGTTGGCAAGATACAACAACCCGTTGATCTCTTAACTCTTTGAACATCCGAAGCGTTGCATCGGTCGATGAATTTATTCATGGAACTTGCGCGAGGCAGCCAAGCCGCGTATTTTTGCACCATGTCAAATGAACATTCACACGGCCACGATGCCGAACCCCAACAAAATGAGATCGGCGGGCCCGTTGTCTTTGCGCTCTTTCTCTTTGGCCTGGTGATCACCGTGATTTCGTTCTTGGCCTGAATCAGGCCTGCGAACAACCCGGCGATTAGCGTACCAAGTCCATCTCATCAATGAGGTGGTGCGCTCCTGCGTAAACGTCCGTGATCCACAACACGTAGCGGATGTCCACCATGATGTTGCGGCATCGGTTCTCATCGAACAAGATGTCACTCATCGTCGACTCCCATGAGCGGTCGAAATTGATGCCCACCAAGTAGCCATCGCCATCGATGGCAGGAGATCCTGAATTGCCTCCTGTCGTATGATTTGATCCGGTGAAGCAAACGGGTAGCTCGCCTTGCGCATCAGCATAATCCCCCCAATTCCCGTCGCGCAAAGCGTCGACCAGATCTCCTGGCAAATCGAAGTCCGGGTCTCCTGGAACATACTTCTGCAGAATTCCTTTTGCCGTACTGAAGGGCTTGTACTCCATGCCATCATAGGGTGAAGAGCCTTCTACTTTTCCATAGGTCAATCGCATGGTGCTGTTGGCATCCGGGAAAAACGCGCGCTCTGGAAAGAGTGCACGCAACCCCAACGTGTATTGCCCGGTGAGCGAATCCAACTGCATCTTGGTGGCACCGTATTCCGCGGCGACCTGCTCAAAATATGCAGATCGCAAGGCGTTGATCAAGACGTAGATGGGATCTTTTTGAAGCTTCGAAAACCCCTTGGCTTGCCCCTTGTCCAACAACGCTTCCAGCGCTTCACGGTCGGTAAAGACCGACTTGGCATAAATCGACCGAGCAAACTCGGTGCCATTTTCATCAAAATCCTTCAAGACTTCCGGGCATAAATCGGGATGAATGGCCGCGACATAGGGCGACACCAGCGCCGCCAAAATGGCTTCGTCCACCTGCGCGTCGTAGTGCCGGAAATGACCCGCGATGAGTTCCTGGCTTTGGGACAACTGGCCCTCCAATTTCCCGGCTTCTTCGAGCGACTCCCACCCTTCAATGAGCGGTTTGAAACCAAGCGCAAAATTCAGCGCATCGGGACCGTAATAAACCAACTCGATGAACAGACTTCGGGCTTCTTTCAACGGAAAATGGACTTCGTTTTGCGCCGCGATGTCCACAAACAAATTGGCCCATTCGGTGTGGCCCGAATCGAGCGCTCGCCGATTGAATTCCGCTTCCAGTTCCGCTTTTTTGCCCAAGGCATCCAACTCCAACAA